>JAGXIS010000123.1 GCA_024635465.1 Bacteroidota bacterium
AGGGCAAAATCAATATGACACCTGGAATGGAAATGTCAACGATGGCCAACATTACGTTCAGAATGAAGTATACACGTATCATTTGTCCTATGAAATATCGGTGGGGTGTTACTCGGATAAACCCCGGGTAATCGAAAAAACAGGCAGCGTTACTGTTATTCGGTAGGAGAATGTTTTCAAGGTATCTCCTTCAAAATCAGACCTTGCATCTAGCTTCACCATTTTTGTGAAAATTTAGCTGATTTTGGAGCTTTTAATGGGCAACTTTCGCGATAGAATAAGCATCATGTTGTTGATTCTTTATGATCCACTATCGCGAATATCGTCCTTCGAGCAAATTCAGAGATGTCATCTCATGCTTCTGGACCATGGGGTATGAACCGAACGCGTCGCTACTTGACCGCGACATCGTGTTGCCTGATGGCTGTGTTGATTTGTTGATCAACGCTGGTCCATTTTTTGGACGTATCGACCATCATACGAAGCGAGAATTTGAGGTTAAAGAGTATGCCCTGATAGGACAACGAAGGCATTCAATTGGCGTTACACCATCCGTTGAAACCGATTTTTTCGCCATTCGGTTTACACCATTTGGAGTGCAGTCTCTGCTTCCAATTGAATCGTCGGAAATAACCGGTGACATGCTGGAGGAATGCGCGATTCTCAAGCGACTGATCGATCCGATTCGAATGATTTTGGAAAAGAAGGTTTCTATCGAAGAAAAAATTAACCTTATTGAGCATTTTATTGATAGCCAAACACTTACAAACTTTTCAGTAAAACCCATAGTCGCTCATGCAACACGCGAAATTATTAAGCGCCAAGGCGATTTTAATGTTAAATCTTTTTGTTCGAGAAACGACATTCACAAATCAACCTTGGAAAAAAACTTTTTAGCCCAGGTGGGATTGCGACCGAAGGAATTCGCCGCTATCGTGCGCTTCAACAATACGCATTCCAAGCTCAAAAGCGGACAATTTGAAAGCCTGACTCAACTTGGGTTGAATTGCGGATACTACGACCAGTCGCACATGATCAAAGACTTCAAGCGGTTTTCAAACAATTCCCCTAACAAATTCCTAAAGGCAAAGCTACTTCTTCCCGATATTGCTGTTTCTTGTTATCAGTCGCTTCAGCTGGCTTAAAGCGGCTTTTTTACTATTTCACAGATTTTCGAATACATACATTAGTGGTTTCTTGAAGGTAGAAGTCCATCATCATTTTCACTAACCCTACTAAAATGAAAAGAACTTTGCTCATTTGTATCTTCTTCATATCTGGAATTGCCTCTTGGTTTACAAATTCAGTAACGGCTCAGATCAGCAGCTGGCACTTATACAAAGAGGCACCGCCGAATGTAATACCTCTTCAGTTCAGCGGTACCGAAGATGGGGTACTTTACATGTTAACGACAGATAAAAAGATTTTCTACAGGTTGAGCAATGAATCTGAATGGGAGCCCCTTCCGGGCGTTTATGCTTTTTGGAATACATTAAATATTGAGGTAAACCCGGTGACCGGCACACTCTATGTAGGTACTTTACAAGATGGGGTGCGCTACACAAGTGATTTTGGCCAATCCTGGGATCAAGAGTATTTCTTTACCAACACCAACGGTTTTCACGCAACCATATGGAGTATAGCCTCCTCACCGGATGGTAAAATCTACATTAGTGCACCCCCTACCCCAGTGGGAGATTTTGATTTTAGCACGGGTGTAATCTATAAGTCCATAAATGACGGAAACACCTGGCAACAGATCACAGATGCAGAAGGAACTCAGAGTCAGTCGTTTGAAGAAATGATCTATCTGGAAGGTGGAATCATTCTGGGTGGTTCTATTCAAGGCGGAATTTACAAGTCAGATAATGAAGGTGTGACATGGACTTTTGAAGGTTTGAATGGTGTTACATTGAATCGTTTTGCAGTTGATGATGACGGAATTATTTACACCAGCAGTTTACAAGCCAATAATGGTTCCGAGCCAGGAGTTTACAGAAGTTCAGACAACGGAGATACCTGGTCGCAAATCAATAATGGTCTCCCTTCAATTTTAGTGGGTTGTGTTGAATATTATCCTTCTGCAAATCAGGTGCTCTGCGGAACTAACCAAGGGGTTTTCATTCTTGAAGACAACCAGTGGAACAACACCACGCTAAATCTAAGCCAAGGTATGGTGAATGATCTTTATTCTCTCAACGAGAATATTTACGTTGCTTCGGAATTGAACGCGGTTCAATACGAACAGTTTGAAATTGATAGCTGGGAAAATTACAATGAAGGACTGGAAGGAAGCATTTCTGATTTTATCTTTTTAAACAACCAGTCAGACAAACTTTTAACAGGATATGAGTTGTCTCCCATTTTGTCATACAACCTGGAGCCGTCACTGAACTGGGAAAATTTCAATCTCAACGACATTAGCATGCCTAGCTGCATGGCCAAGCAGATAGCAAAGAATAGCAACAATGACATTTTTATTGTTGATCACGAGGAACTATTCCGTTCAGAAGATGGCGGAGAATCCTTTGAGAATATTACTCCAGACCTACCAATTCCTGAGTTTGGTGTAGTCAATTCATTGGATCAGATTGCAGTTGGCGGAAATAACAGGATACTTCTTTTACAAGGGTCGAATGACATGGTATTCTATCATTCATCAGATAATGGGGGTTCATTTAATGAATTGATCGACTTATCACAATTTGGTGCTTTCGTTATTCCAGAGGCATTCGCTGTGGCATCTAATGGAAGGTATTTCATACTCTTTGAAAATATTGGGGACGGAGAAATAGAGCTAATTACATCCATTGATGGTGAGATCTGGGAAGGTATTGATATCAGTGAAATATTGGCTAATTCATCTTCTGCAGCCAGTGCCGGTTTTGTAAATTTTGATGATCAAAACATGCTCTTCACCCTTAATCACCAGGTTTACTTTCTTGATGTGGAAGCCTATGAGTTCACTTCTTTGGAAATGCCCTGGTTGCTCACCAATCCCAATGCTTATTTCGAGGTGTTCTCATTCAATACGGATGATATCTACATTATCGCATATCCAACCTTCTCAAGCCTTGATTACGAAGGCCTATGGCATTCTGCAGACAACGGTGAAAGCTGGACTAATCTTCTTTTTCCCACTTCTGAAATGGGGGGTGAATTATTACCTCAAAAGATCCGCTTCAGATCAGATGGAATTCCTGTAGTGAATACAATTGGAGACGGACTTTACTACTACGGTGAAGAAGGAGTTATTTCGGCTGTTTCAGGAAACATTAAGCCTACTCAGGAACTAACACTTTATCCAAATCCAGTGAGGGAAAATTCTACATTTACATTGAAAGGAACCGGTATTTTCCACCAGCCTACTCTTGTACTCATGAATAGCCTCGGAAAGCAGTTGCCAGTAAACTACCATATCAACAATCCCTATCAGATGGAAGTCAAAATTTCGGGAATGCCTGCGGGAATTTATTTTTTACACATAGACGACCAAGGTAAATCAATTGGAGCAAAGAGCATTATTGTTGTATCTGATCATTGAATTATTTCAAGACTGACTGATCGAGGATAATTTAATGGTTGTCAACATTTCTTCCAAACATCAACTTTCCAGCTCAGTCAGTTCTCAGCAAAGGGTATTCATTAAAACATGAGTGCAGATTTCCTGATTCTCTAAACTACCTGACTGTTACTTTAAGTTTCAAGGCACCGTCTTTTTTACAATTTCCATCTAACTCACAGAAATATCTTTGCGTGTAATTTTATCTTCACACGAGAAATATGAAACCATTCCATCTGGCGATTCTGATCCTACTGATATTTCAAGTTAACACTATTCATTCTCAGCAAGAGCATTTTGTTGAATCAGAAGGAGTCAAAAATCACTATAAAACAATCGGTAACGGCCCTCCTGTGTTGGTTATCAACGATGGCCAGGCTTCAATTGCGAAGGATTTGACTATGTGCTGCTTTCAAAGCAAAAAGACCGTTGGATAATGGACAAGGTGCTGTGGCAAAGCTACACCATCGAAGAACGAGATCCGTATTTCATGAAGTTGAAAGCTTATGCAGAGGATAATGAGGCGGGTAATTTATAACCTATGTTTTAAGAACTTCAAAATGAAAAATGCATTGTACATACTTCTTGGTTTGATCACCTTCAAGGCCTCTGCGCAAATGAATATCGACCTCAATCAAGACACGATTATTCAATGCCAGGGCTCCGACACGCTGTTGGGAACGCAACTCACCATTCTAAATGCTGTTGAACCCATTACATACACGTGGCAGAGCGACATATTATTTTCGGAAGAAATCTATCCGGCATCATGGGCTTTGAACGATACCACGATTGCTACACCAACTTTTACACAGCAGTTTCCGAGTGCAATTATGACCTTTCATCTGACGGTGGAGTATGCACTTGGGAATACAGCTACGGATAGTACAGTTGTAGTGACGTCGCAGCATAATGGGAATCATCTAAATGTCACTTATTATCTGGCGCCCGGTGATTCAGTTCAGTTTAGTGCCACTTCCTTTCTTATTTCCAATCATCCACCAAATAGTTATGTCTGGAGTCCGGCCGAAGGGCTATCCGATCCTTACGATCCATACCCCTGGGCCAGTCCGGATACGGTCACCACTTATACGGTAACACTTACCGACAAATGGGGTTGTTCTTCGACTTATGACCCCTATATAGTTTATCCTATGGGAACTACATCAGTCACAGAAATAGGTACTACAAAATCGGACTTTAAACTTTATCCCAATCCTGTGCATCAAGGTGAGGTATTGAAGCTATCACCAGATTTTCAAGGAGTCGTTTCTATCTCAATATTCAATATGCAGGGTCAATTGGTTCAGGATGGAAAATTTAATAATAACACTTTTGATTTAACCCCTAACCTTGCAAGAGGCACCTACATTTGTTACCTGAAGTTCATTAACTTAAATAAGGATAACACTATTATTGCCAGGCAATTAATTATTCAATAATTCTTGTCGAGGCCTTTGGGTCTTCAATTCATGAAGAATTCTTTCAAGACGATCGGCTTTTTTACAATTCCCCGCAAAATATTAATTCTACCTTTCTTGTCTTGGGAAAAATTATAGTCTGTCAATAACTTAACTTATACAATCGATTTATTATGAATAGTCTTATTTATCTGATTATCAGTTTGTTTCTTGTTTGCAGCATTACATGCCAAAGTCAAACAGAGTTCACACCTAATCAGGGTCAATGGCATGAGAATGTCTTATTCCGCACTGAAATCCCCGGTGGAAGTTTCTTTGCCGAGGAAGAGGGGTTTACTTATTACTTCTACGATCTACCGAAAACTGATGCAAGTCCCGGTCACAAGCCATCAACTCCTGAGGTTTTGAAAACGCATGCTTACAAGGTGCATTTTGAAGGTGCTAATCCAGAAAAAGTAGCAGGAAAAGACATCTGCAAGAATTACAAAAACTATTTCAAGGGGAATTCAAAGGAAAAATGGGCAGAGAAAGTGCATCCGGTGAAAAAAGTAATTTACGAACAGTTGTATTCGGGGGTGAATCTCACTCTTTACAGTAAACCGAAAAGACTTAAATACGATTTTGAAATTGAACCTGAAGGCGATCCTTCTCTGATACAACTTCGCTATGAGGGAGTTGAAAATATTTTTATAGAGAATGGTAATTTAATTATAAAAACTTCGGTAAACAACGTCACCGAACACCGGCCATTTTCTTATCAAATAATTGATGGCGTTACAACAGTAGTAGACTGCGAATACACTCTTAATAATAATTTTCTGACATTTTCAATTGGAGAATACGACACGAATCATCCTCTTATTATAGATCCAGAACTGAGCTTTTCGACATTCATTGGTTCTGTTGCCCGCAATTTTGGTACAACAGCAACTGGTGACAGCCAAGGCAATTTAGTTGCCGGCACGATCGTTTTCGAAGCGGATTACCCAACCACTATGGGTGCCATTTCCAGCGATTTTGACTTTTTCATGAATAGCGTTTGCGATGTTGCTATTTCCAAGTTTTCGCCAGATGGAACCCAACTGCTCTACTCTACATATTTAGGTGGAGACGCACTCGAGGTGGCACATAATATTGTTTGTGACAGTGAGGATAATATTATCATTCTCGGTAATACGGGCTCCGCAGATTTTCCAACCTCAGACGGAGCCTTTTCCCAAACATTAATGGGGGGCCCTCAAGTACCGCTGGACTTTGTAGAAGGTATTGGGCTTTTGAATCCTAACGGGGTTGATCTATTTATCACTAAAATAGCAACGGACGGATCATTAGCGGCTTCCACCTATTTTGGAGGCAGTAATACTGACGGCATTAATCAATACGGCAAGCTCTATTACAACTACGGAGATATGTTCAGAGGTGAAATTATCGTAGATCAAAATGACAATGTTCTTGTTGCAAGCATCACTGACTCCGATGATTTTCCCGTAACGGCCAATGCTGCGCAACCGGGTTTCGGAGGAGGGAATTGTGATGCAGTAGTTTTTAAGCTTGACCCACTGCTGGGTAATCTGATGTGGAGCACTTATTTCGGTGGGTCAGGAAATGACAATGGATGCTCCCTGGAATTGACAGCAAGCGGGGATGTTTTCCTGGCCGGGGGAACCAGCAGTAGCGACCTCCCCACTGCGTCTTCATCAGTTCAGGAAGTCTTTGGTGGCGAAATCGATGGATTTATCACAAAATACAATTCAAATGGGAATATTGCAGTATGCACGTATAATGGAACCGCATCCTACGATCAAAATTATTTTGTACGATTAAATGATCAAGAAGATGTATTTGTCATTGGCCAGAGTGAGGGAAACATTGAAACTTTCGGTAATGTTTATTCAAATGCATCAAGCGGGCAATATATTCAAAAACTCAGCAATGATCTAAGCGAAATTCTACTTAGCACCACTATTGGAACTGGCAGTGGCGCTGTGGACTTATCCCTTATGGCATTTCAGGTTACTGATTTCGGGCAAGTTTGTTTTTCGGGCTGGGGAGGAAATCACAATGTGGAGAATTATGCGATGCAAAGTACAACTTTTGGCTTACCTCTTACCGGTGATGCTTACCAGAGTAATACGGATGGAAACGATTATTACATCTGCACTTTAAACGAAAATATGTCAGACTTAGCGTATGCCAGTTTTTTCGGAGGCGATGTCAGTGAAGAACATGTTGATGGTGGTTCTAGCAAGATCAAAAAAGATGGAACACTTTATCAGGCCGTTTGTGCGGGCTGTGAAGGAAATAGCGATTTCCCCACTACAGCAAGAGCCTGGGGCTCCACGAACAACAGCGA
This sequence comes from Bacteroidota bacterium, assembly GCA_024635465.1. Lineage (GTDB taxonomy): Bacteria > Bacteroidota > Rhodothermia > Balneolales > Balneolaceae > Rhodohalobacter. The sequence continues at coordinate 7,337 of JAGXIS010000123.1, forward strand.
GAGTTGCAATCTGGGTGTTTTCAAATTTGATTTATCGACAACTTCAACTACAAATATTCAAGAGCACAATGACTATGATTTGATAATTTATCCCAATCCGACAGATGGCCGCATTCGGTTAAACAAGCCGTCGCTTGTCGTTAACATATACGATCAATTGGGACAGTTAGTGCAAACAACATCTTTAGCTGGTAGTCAGGAAGTCGATTTAATGGACCTTGAAGCGGGTTATTATATTCTCGAAGCATGGATAACCAATGGAGAAGTTTTTCGCGAAACAATAATAAAGCATTAGCCAGCAACGAGAAAGACATAGCCTTTTGTTCTGTCCAACTCCGCACAACGCTATCTATTTTTACCCGTATTGTTTTTTCAAATCTATACTCAAGCCTTAGACCAAAATGATATATCAGGAATTCAAACCTTCTAAAAAGCTAAGTTCTTTAATTGCTTGTTATTGGTCAATAAAATTTGATACAAATTTTGACCTATTGGATTGGGATATTGTTCTGCCAGATGGATGTACGGAACTAGTTTTGAATTTCGGTTCGCCTTTTTACCAACAAGATCTGCTATCCGGTTCTAAATGTTTAATAGATGAATATGCGATAATAGGACCGCGTACCAGAGCTATAACTATTTCTCAACCAAGTTCTGCCCAATTATTTGCTATCCGCTTTAAGTCACAAGGACTACAAGCTCTGATTAAAATTCCTTCTCCTGAATTGTGTAATCAGGTGATATTCAATAAAAAAAAATTGAAGAAAATATCGTGTTGCCGCTTAGGGCTGCAAGAGAAAAATCACAGTCCTTGCCAATAACAGTAAACACTGTGGATGACATACTATCTTCTAAACTAAGTAATGATTTCCAGATAAATCAATTGGTTCAAGCGGCTACAAAAGAAATTATCAGTCAGCAGGGCGCTTTCAACGTCACCACATTTTGTCAAGACTATGGATCCCATAAATCCACTTTGCAAAAGAATTTTGTCATACACACGGGCTTAAAACCAAAACAATTCCCAAACATTATTCGGTTCAATTACACCCATTTGTATATTACTAGAAAGAAATTTTCCAGTTTAACTGAGGCTGCATGTGCTTGTGGATATTTTGATCAATCACACATGATTAAGGAATTCAGGAAGATTACAAATGCAACGCCCAGGGATATGCTGTCAAATAGAAGGGTATTACCCCAACTTACATCGACATTCTATACATCAATAAATGAGTATTTTTTTAACAACGACCAAGGGGATTAGATTCCCTTATGTTTATCCGCATTGATATGGACAATCGACAAAGTGATCAGGTAATTGTCGTGAACAAGGTTTTATCTTGTTCTGCCTCACAGGCATTGCGATATTTTACAGCGCGAGAGTTTCTGACAAAGTGGCTCACCAAAAAATGCCATTTTCAGAATCAATAGGGATATCTGCTTTTCCAAAGACAAAACAACTTGTAAGACAAATGTATTGGCCAATATTTCCAAGTACGGAAGAAAAAACAAGGCATATCCGGGGTTCTATAGTCAACAGCGAACAGGTGTATCAGACATTGGCTGTGATCGAATAATCCTGAGCAAACTCAATAAAACTACGTTACTACTTATTGACTTTTGGTTATATGCAAACAAAATGCGTCACTACGTAATCGATTCACGTACATTTGATGTAAGCCGTTTTCCGTGAAAATGAATGTCGATATTATATTATTTAATTGTCACCTCGGAGAAAAGTGATCAAGCATGATTTTCCATCCATCATCGGATTTAATCCAAACAAGGGAAAATATTGACCTTGAGGTATGCAGAGTCTCATTATTGTAATAAGAAATGTTTGAATATCCCCTTTGTAGTGCAACATTGGAAGACAAAATCACAACTTCAATATTTTCAAGCTTCCACTCATGGGCATTTTGAAAGTTCCCCCAGTAATCAACAAGGTTTGATTTCCCTGTAATATCCACTTTGTTTCCTACCATCGTTGCACTATCCGAATAATATTCCCCGATTGTCGCGTAATTCCCTTTATTGAATTCACGTTCCATTTCTCTGTTTATTTCCAGAATTTGGTCAATACTGATTTCCGCAGAGTCCTGTCGATTTTGACCGATAGAAATATTTGTGACAAAAAGAACTAATAAGATTATTAAATATTTCATTGTATTATACCTATTATTTTTAACCATTTAATTTTATCATATGCGTATCCAGAACAAATCTGATACTCTGGAGTCATCATTGAGTGATTTCCTCGCTGATATAGTTCAGTAGTGACATCTAGACTGTCTGGAATGTTCTGGTAGAAGTTTTGTAATGAACGTGTTGGATTTACACGCTGATCATTTTCTCCGTATTGGAGAAATACCGGACACAAAAGTTTGCTGGCCTCATTTACGATACTGTCATCTATTAAATCGTCCTTTTTGGGAGATAATGGAATGGTTTCACTAGTTGGTGGTGCAAATAATCGATTGTACTTGAGTTGTAGTTCACGTATTAATTCGAAATTGGTAGTGTCAATTTTCTCATTTATGATACCATCATAATATGTTTTCCAAATATTGCTTAGAGAGATTATGTCTTCCTCCATCACACCTAAATTCCGATGATAGTGATTGACAGCAAATAACTGTCCTTCTTTCATTGTCATTATCGGAGCAGCTGTAGCGTTGATAAAAGCAACTTCATCACCGAATTTTTCTCCCATCATAAGTGCTAACCTTCCTCCCTCACTAGGCCCATGTAGTCCAACTTTATTTGGTTCCACCTTTTCATGTTCCCTGAGGTATACGAACAGCTGTTGATACCTATCTACTTTTTCTTGAAACGTATAATATTCAAAACTTCTGCCTTTTGATTTACCAACACCGGCTTTATCAAATGTCATTGCGATGATTCCATATGATGCAAAAAATCGTGCTTCGTATTCAGCATTTTTCATTTGAGATTGTCCTCCGCCCCCAGGGAGTAGCAAACACGCCGGTTTCTTTTCATTACTAACAGGTATGAATAGGTTGACATAGATAGAATCTCCATCAACCATTACCCAATTCTCCTTTATGGAATAATCAAAAGAACGTTTAAGTTCAACTTCTTCCTCTCTTCTATTAGTAATGAAAATTTGTTGAAATCTATTGTTTGCTTTACCAGAAAAAACAGTTGTTTCGCCTGAACTACTCCAAAACATATTGTCCCCAATAGGTTTCATGGAGGCACTTTCTTCAGTATAGGGAGACATTAGAAACAGCTTTCCTCTATTCGCATAAACAAGAGCTCTATTTCCATTCTTATCCACATAGTTACCAGTGAATTGTTTAAAATCATTTTCATTTATTGGATCTAATTGACGCTTTAAACTTATGCTTTGAATATAACCAGTGAATGATGTTAACAAGCCAATTCTGTTTGGACTGAAATTCTCTACTGTAAACACTCTTTCCTCAGCTCTTGCTTGAATTGTGAACAATTTTCCTTCCTCAAGAGGAAAATTAAAGCTGAAATTTTGACTTAATTCATATGGAAATGAAATAAAAGTGCTATCATTTTTGATTTCCAGAGTTAAATATTGAAAACCATCATGCGTTGAAATCTCTCCGATGTACGTTTGAGAGAAAGATGAAGAAGAGCTTAATGTGATTGCTATTAAAAAAGTATATCTCATGATTAATAATTCAAATGCTATTTCTTTTTAGTGCAAATTCCGGTAAAAACATGTTGCTTTAAATTCCTGAATTATCATAAACTTCCCAAACTTGTTTAATAGTATCGTTGATTTTGGTCCATTTGATTTTGATTGTAACATGGTGTTGAATCTTATAGAATATGCATGTATTGTTTCATATGAAAGAAGCCACATTAAAACGGCTTTGCTAAGTAAAGAATATTACCTTGTTCTAAATTGTAAAAAAGACGCTCCTACAGGCTCTCCAGCGAGTCACATACAACTGTATAGTGCAAGAGTTATTTGAGGTGAAACTTACTTCGTAGGCAACATTTTATACCTCATTAGGATTCCTTTTATTGGAAAAACATATTCTCTTGGATTATAGCACGGGCACCGTAAGGCAATTCAACCATATATGTGTTTGATTTTTGCTTGTTGTCACAGGCCTCCTAGGCTGACTACTCTTTATAGACAAGGACGATTTTCCTGAGGTTAATGTCTTCCAAATTTATAACTGCCTCTAATTCCATCCTGAATAGCCCCGTGATTTATGCTAATATTTTGGAATAGTACGAATCCGTGATTCTTCCTTTTTTCAATTTTGAATGGAACACACAATAGATTTTGAGCAATCACAACATCACTTACTAAAATCTACTCTTATGAAAAACAACTTTACACTGCAATTTTGGTCTCTTACCATGGCTTTTTCACTCACTCAATTAGCCTGTTTTGGTCAATGGGAAGTATTAACTTCAGGCACCTTCGCGAATGTCAGCTTAGATGACATAGATGCCTCATCCTCAGAATATAATTTTGAACTGCAGCTAAACAATTTTAATTATCAGACCAGCCTTTTGAAGGCTAATTGAGACAGTTGAAATTTTTCACTGGAATCGGCTTTATTACAATTTTATCTCATATCTAAACTCTAATTTTAATCCACACTTATACTTTAAATCATGAAAAAACAATTACTCTTCTTAGCACTTTTTATAAGCAGCAGTTGGGGAGCAGCACAGTCCTTTTACACAGGCAGTATACATGAGGCTCCTTATCAAGAATTTGACAACGGCATCCAGTTGCAAGAAATACAAGACCCAGGATTTTACAACTACACATTGTCACAAACCTGGAGCTTCTTTGATACCCCAACAACTAATCCTTTAATAATTGGTGCGAATGGCTACATAGTTAGCGTTGGTTCAGAATTTGCCATGACTTTTGATCCTTTCCTGGCATCTCTGCAAACCGATAACTCAGAATCATCGGGCGTATTTATTGAATCAGCTATGGACGAATCTCCGGCCCGACTATCTATAGAGTGGCGAAATATGCGCCTGGAGGGGCATTCTCTTTTAGATTTTGTAACATTCAAATTGAATTTATTCGACAATCAGGTGGTGGAATTTCATTATGGACCTTCACAAGTCACGGAAACATTTGCATTCGCTGATGGTAATACAGGCCCTGTGGTTATTCTTTCTCTTTTTAATGATGAATTCACTACAGTTTATGATCTGCTGTACGCTCATGAAAATCCCGCTTCTCCGGACTTTTTACAAACTTCTGGATCATTGAACGGTATTCCCCAACCCGGCACGCTATATAGATACACACCAACAACGACTACTGATGTCGGTGAAGATCGGGACATGGACACACTTACGATCTATCCAAACCCCACTAATGGTGAAATCCAAATAAGCGATTCGTCAGTTTCGGAAGTTATGCTATTGAGTTCTGACGGTAGAGAACTAGCGGTGCTACCAGTTGAAAATGGACGCGTGTCGTTAAAAGAATATCCCAAGGGCATTTACCTCATTCAGATTCTTCAGTCAAATAATCGAAATTCTATTCAACGAGTAATCAAGCAGTAGAGTTGGTTTGTTTGGTTTCGCGAAAATCGATTTCCATTGTCTGCAACGAAGCAATCGAGATCGATTTTCTATTTTTGATCAAAACCTCAATCATGAAATTCATTTTGTCATTTGTCCTATTCACCCTATCTACTTTCAATGCAAATACCGTCTTTTCACAATCAGACGAAAGACAATTAATTGAAGAGAATTTTCAGCGCCAAATTGAAGCATGGAACAGGGGAGATATTGAATCATATTGTAATGCTTATGTTCAATCTGACTCAACCACGATCATAAGCGAACAAGGTGTTGTTTCGGGATACGAGAATATCCTGAGTTTGTACAAAAAATACTGGAAGCCGGAAAACATGGGCAAACTTTCATTCTCTGATATTGAAATGAATCGACTCTCCAATCAATATTTTTTCGTTACCGGACATTTCACAGTAGAACTTCCTGAGAACCGTGTTCATGATGGATTCTTTTCCGTCGTTATGAAAAAGGTGGATAACCGTTGGCTAATCCTAACCGATCACTCAAGTTAGTTGCGGCCTAGCAGGAGTAAGTAACATCATACTTAAAATAAATTAGACATGAAGTATAAACAAACACCCTTTTCAAAACTACTTCTCTTATTTTTGATACTATCTGTTCCGATAACACTTCAGTTTTGCAAGTCTAGCCAGACAGCACAGAGAATATATGAGGATAAAAGAGCTGAACCCAAAATTTCTTACAGCGAGAGTATTTTACCAATAATGAAAGTAAAATGTACGCCTTGTCATTTCCCGGATCGCGGAATGAAAAAAATGCTCAATACTTACGAAGCTACCCGAAAAAATATCGAAGATATTTTGTACCGTGTTCAACTGCCTGTCAATCACAAGGATTATATGCCATTCAAAAGCAAAAGAGAGCCATTAACAGAAGCTGAAATTAATCTGATTAAAAACTGGGTAGCCCAAGGTATGCTTGAATAAAGCTAAGTTTTATTTATAAGCTTAATCTCTGCTTATAAACTGAATGCAAAACTGTGTAGAACATCGGTCGCTGATCCCGAGAAAACGGGATAAATGCACAACCCCCTTTATCGACCAAAACGGACTTTGAATAAGCGCGTTTAAGCGGGCTTTATTTTTGGAT
>JAGXIS010000124.1 GCA_024635465.1 Bacteroidota bacterium
AAAACCCGTTTTAGCTGCATACTCTACACCTAGCTGATCTGATTCTCTCTCATGATCACGACTATGCTTCAAAAATAGTAACTGAGCAGCCTGTCCACTCAAATTCATAATAGTCTCACCCGGTATACCCAACAACTCTTGTCCCAGTATAGCTCCCCCAACGACTGCTACCTGACCAATCATCTGCTGTAAACCCCGTTGTGAGGCATGCCGTGCAGCCACATGCCCAATCTCATGACCAATAACTACAGCGATTTGCGCTTCATTATTCATGTGTGCCATTAAGCCTCTGGTAACGTATACATATCCTCCGGGGAGTGCAAACGCATTGACCACCGGGCTATCCAGAATGCGAAAAATAAATTCTGTATTCTGAAATCTCTCATCAGTATCCTCTCCTCTCATATGACTATTTTGCAGAATTTCATGACTCATTTCTTTGTAATAAGATTCAAGTGCATCATCACTGTAAATGCCATATTGTGCAACAATTTCCTGATCTACTTCTTGTCCAATTTGAACCTCCTGATCCCAAGAGTAGGCATATGCTCGTTTTGATCCTGAAATCGCACTTTCTTGTATTACACAAGAAGAGGTGAATAAAAGTATGACCAGCGTGGGAATTGTTATCGTAAAATATCTCCTTAATTTCATATTTATGTCCATTTATTGTTAGTCAAAGTTAAGACATCATAGAATTTTTTCCGATTTGAATTATAATATGATCTCTTCTGATCCATTTTCTCTCATTTTAAACAGACGAACCAAGTGATGATAAAGTATCACCATTGAATAAGAATCCAGTTCACAATATCTTTTCAACAGTTCTAAAACTTCGTCTCTCTCTTCTTCTTTTAATAATCCACATTTGAAACTGATCCAGGCATTCATAGCCGATGATCCGTCTAATATTTGATTATTCCCGGTTTGAATATGTAAATAGGGATCTAATGTATCTTTAATAGGAACTGTAAATGAGTCAGGATGTTCCAATCCTCCCAATGTTTTCTGAATTGATGATTTTTCCCACAATAATATACTATTCAAAACCTCTTTTAGTCCAAGTCCACCGTTCATAAATCCGTTATAGTAAAAATCTCGTACAATCCTGCTTAAATCAAAAAATCGGTCACTTTTCTGACTATTTAAACCATCCCTTACTATTTCCAGTTTCTCTATTTTTTCTTTATTCAACATAGAATTTTTTTCAAATCCTCGAATCAATTTATTCAGAGCTTGTTTTTCGAAAGGAGAGTAGTGAATCAATGTACCTTTCTCTATCTCCGGAATTTGAGTGAGGGCCTTTGTAAAATCGTCATGGGGGAAATTCTCTCCATGACTCATATCAAGCCACTCCGCATGCTCTAAAGTTCCATCAGAATTGAGTGTATGACATGAAAATTGAAAATATATAGATTCATAAGGCTGACTCCCTCTCTTCATTGGCAGTGAATAGGTCGCCGCCTCAAAATCTATAAAATGTAGTGGGAAGTTTAATTGCATTAGAATCTCAATTCCCGGCTTCACCCATAATCGGGGCACCCATTCACCTTTTGATTGTAGAACCTGTAGATTTCTTCTCTGTTGTACCGTGATATGTGGGCCTCCAAACTTTTTCATCAGATCAAATGAATGAAGTCCGTCATGAATCGTAATCTCTTCCTGGAAATATTGATTATTATCCAAATCCCGTTTACTTCCTTGACCAATCAACTCATAAACATGTTTGTTTCCCTTTATTACATCATCAGGATTAAAATGCTCCTCCCAACAACCGGGCTCATTAATATTTCCTAATCTAAACTGACAATAACGACATGCACTATGAATATTTTGAACATCTGAATCTGCCCTACCGGTTTTTAGATTCGAAATTTTTTCCAAGATCTCAGATATAGATAAGGAGTCAAACAGTTTATACCCAATTCCATCAGGCTTTCTATCTGACACAGACTTTACAGCTTCTGTTGCATCACTAACGGTGAATAACTGTTGTAACTCTTGATCTACTTTATCGCTTTCACTTTTGATCACCTTATGATGGAGGTGTAAATGGTCTAGACTTGATTTAAAATCTTTATTGGGGAAATAGAACTCTACGTTAATCAGACTATCCGGAAAAACTCTCCTTACTACTTCGGACCTATAAGCAGCTTTTACCAAATAATTAATGACTGATTTTCCCAGCTTACCGTCCATACGGATCGACTCCATTGACCTTTTCCGCAATTTACCATGGATTTGAATAATCGTAATTCCGGAAGATGTCTTGTTTAATATCGGAATCCGGGTTAAAAAATCCCCGTGCTGAATAACGGCACCACAGATGGTTACTTCGCCCTCTTTAAGCCAACTTTCAGTCTCTTTATTTGCCTCTTCAACATCATTGGATGTATGCTTGATATTCGTAAATCGAGAGGCAACGGCGTCACGAAGATGCAGTTTATTTCGTTGTCTGAAAAAATCCCGATGATAATCTGACCTTTTATCCGAGATTGAATAATAAAATTTTAAGGGACAACTAAATGCCTGCAGGAAAAGATGATCATTTAATGGTTTCAACTCTTGTTCTGCCACTTTTTACTGTATGATATTGACTTCCGGAATTAAATCGATTCCGAATAGTTCTGAAACCGCCTGTTGGATTTTTTTTGAGAAATCAAGAACCTCCTTTCCGGTAGCTCCACCATGATTCACGATCACCAACGCTTGCGATTCATAAGTACCCACATTTCCTAACCTTAACCCTTTCCAACCGGCTTTTTCGATTAACCATGCTGCCGGAACTTTTACCCAACCCGTCCCATCCGGATATCCCGGGATCTTCTCCCATTGACTCCTCAACTCATCGTACTGCTTTTTCTCGATGACAGGATTTTTAAAAAAACTACCGGCATTTCCAATTTCGGCAGGGTCCGGAAGTTTTGATTGCCGAATAGCGATAACTGCATGATAAATATCCTCGATTCCAGGATTCTGAATTTTATATTGATTTAGATATTCCTTCAAAGCAAAATATGAGTCATGAATAACATGGTTCACCTTCGTTAACCTCAGTGTGACAGAGGTAACTACCATCTGCCCCTTTAATTCCCTTTTAAAAATACTGTCTCTATATCCAAATTTGCATTCTTCTGTATTGAAAGATCGAAATGTCTTACTCTTGAGATCATAAACTTCAAGCGATGAAAATAGATTTTCTATTTCAACTCCATATGCGCCAATATTTTGAATTGGAGCCGCTCCTACGGTACCCGGAATCAATGCAAGATTCTCTATTCCGCCTAAACCCTTCTTAACTGCATAGGCCACAAGTTCATGCCAATTTTCACCTGCTCCTGCTTTAATGAGTACACTTTTGTCATCATCTTCAATAATCTCAACCCCGGAAATGGACATTTTTAAAACCGGAACGGATAAGCGGTCACTGAGTAAAATATTACTTCCTCCTCCCAGAACAAATGGCAACTGATCATTAAAAAAACCATTCTTATCAAGATCTCTTAATTGAGATTCAGAAGTTATGTTAATAAAAACCGGCGCCACTGAGTGGAGTCTTAACGTATTCAGATGAGTTAGTGTGACTTCTTTTTGAATTCCGGTTTTTTGAGACAAATTCACTGTATAAATAGTTGAAATATCGAATGTTTGATTCTGTCTTTACACTTTTGGAGGCGTAATAGGTTTCACACGCAGTTTTTTAACCCTGTTATTCTTAATAGAATGAACCGTCATCTCAAGATTCTTATATTTCACCCGTTCACCTACATTAGGTATTCGCTCTGTCAGGTGATAAATTAATCCTCCAAGCGTCTCAAATTCATCATCTGATGAGGAAATATTGGTTCCTAAAATTTCATCCAGATCGTCTAAATCGATCTTTGCATCAAATATAAAAATACCGCTTTTAAACTCAGTGTATAGTTTCTCCTCTTCATCATCATACTCATCACCAAGTTCACCGACGATCTCTTCAAGAATATCATCTAACGTTACAATACCCTCGGTACCGCCATATTCATCTGCAACAATAGCAATGTGAGTTTTTTCATGTTGAAAATCTCTTAAAAGATCATCCAATTTTTTTGTTGCAGGAATAAAGAGTGCTTTTCTGGCAATCGTTTTCCAGTTGATACCTGTAGCTGTTGATTCGTTGTTGATATAGGGCAATACATCTTTTGTATAGATTACACCCTGCATATTATCCAGATCATTTTCATACAATGGCATTCTGGACAATCCTTTATCTTGTATAACCTCAATTACATCTGACAAACTCGCTTCTACTGAAACAGCTACAATATTCACACGGGACGTCATAATCTCGCGAACCGTCGTATTACCAAATTCAATCACATTTTCAATAATCTCCCTCTCCTCACCCTTAATTGAGCCATCCTTCTCACTCATCTCAGCCATTATTTTAAGATCTTCGGCTGTCACCTGATTGCCGGATCTGGGCAAATTGTTTTCAAGGGTCATAGTAGTATTCGCTATAAGCTTAGCAATCGGACTCATGATGACAAAATTGGCATAAATAAATCCATTCAATTTACGTGATACTTTTAATGGATTATTAATCGCGATAATCTTGGGAGTAATTTCGCTTAGAATCAAAATCATAAATGTCAGGACAACTATCTCGATCGTATACACAATCGTTGATGGGATGCCATGGTAGATCGCAATTTTGCCGGCAATAACAGCGGCAAGAACCGAACTGATAATATTCGAAAACGTATTTCCAATCAGGATGGTAGCCAGTAATCTCCTTGGTTTATGAAGCATATCGTAGATTCTTTGATCTACAGTTTCATACTCTGAATCATTCTTCAGTTTATCAAGTTGATTAACAAGGGAAAAGTAGGCAACTTCAGATCCTGAATAGAGCGCACTCATAATCAGGCCTAAAATCATTATCGAAATTTCAATCAGTAAATCACCTGTGTAGATGAGCTCAGCGTTATCTGCGACCTGAATTAACAGAGATTCTGATATTTGAGCAATTGAGTTACCCGGAGGTTCGTCTATTGATTCCAAGTTTGATTTTTTGATTAATAGTAATCGATGTAAATATGTACAAAAAAAGGTATCGATCAAAATATCGACCGATACCTTTGAATGTAAGAAATCTATGCTTGATTAAAATGGTAAATCGTCATCCATTTCATCAAATGAATCATCGATTTTAGTGGTACTGGCTGCCGGTTTGTTATTGGATGACGAACCGTCTGATCCTCCGCCACGACTATCAAGCATTTGCATATTGAGAGCTTTTATCTCCGTTGTATAGCGTTTTTGACCATCTTTATCTTCCCATTCATTTGTCTGAATAGGACCTTCAAAGTAAACCAAAGACCCTTTTTTTAAATACTCCTGACATATTTCAGCAAGTCTACCCCATGCAACCACACGATGCCATTCAGTATTTTCCTGTTGTTCACCGTTACGGTCTTTGTACCTTTCAGTTGTGGCTACACTTATAGTGGCAACTGCTGTATTGGATTGAGTATACCTCACTTCCGGATCTTGCCCCAATCGTCCAATGATCATCGCCTTGTTTAATGAACTCATAACTTTTTCCTCATTGTTTGTTGTTGTCTTGCTACTATATAAGAACTGAAATTTTCGCTTCCCTTACAGATTTTTTTATCGCAGTGCATTTTCAAGTTCCAATGATGCATCACTTCCTTCATCCCTGTATTTGATAATGATCGGACATGAAACAGATAATCCCTGCTCTTTAGCCCATTGATTTCCAACAGGTCGTGTACCGGGAATTACAACGGCATTCTCAGGGATGGCGGCACCTTTCCCAAGTACCTTTTTATTAACACAATCGTATATAGGCACCGATTTTGATAGCGTTACACCCGGTGCGATTACAGCCCTTCTTTTTACTAAAATTCCTTCAACGATCACAGATCCTGCACCTATAAAACAATCATCTTCAATAACTACCGGTGATAATCCTACAGGCTCTAATACACCGCCAATCTGAACACCTGCTGACAAATGTACATTTTTACCAATCTGAGCACAGGATCCTACGAGTGCATGACTATCGACCATCGTGCCTTCATCAACATAGGCTCCGATATTAATATAAGCAGGCGGCATAATGATTACACTTTTTGCGACATAAGCACCTCGGCGAACCGATGACCCCCCCGGAACCATTCTTACAC
>JAGXIS010000125.1 GCA_024635465.1 Bacteroidota bacterium
ATGATCAAAAATCAGAAAAAAGGAGAACCGGCTCATAAATGGGGTTTGGCCAAGCTTAATGATATGGAGATGTGGCAGCCGTCAAGCCTGCTGGTTGAAGAGTTTATGACTACCGACCTCTTTACGGTTCAAAAAGATGATATTGTTGAACTGGTGGCAAATCTTTTTGACTGGAGGCGCATTCGATATCTGCCGGTTGAAGATGACAGTAAACATCTGGTGGGATTGATAACCATGAGAATGGTATTTCGGGAGTTTAATAATGTGGTACATCATGACAGTGAAGTGAGTAAAAGTGTAGAAGACATTATGATTCGGAATCCGATAACGATTCATCCTGAGGCTTCAATTGTTCAAGCGATAGATCTGATGAACAGTCAGAGTATCGGTTGCTTGCCGGTTGTCAAAAATAACCGGCTGGTTGGAATCATTACAGAGCAGAATTATATGACGATCACAGCAAGATTGCTGAAAAGATTGCATGAGGACCGTGAGAATAATTCGTGATTCATCCGGAGTAACCGTCAATGAGAATGATCTAGCGGAGTTCGTTCTAAAAGGTTTGGAATGGAGACACATCAATCACCTGCCGGTGGAAGATATGGATGGAACCCTAAAAGGAATTATAACAAAGAAGCGACTTGTTCACTATCTTAACAGTTCCGATTCAGATAATCTTGCAACAGCTTCCGATGTGATGAATAAGAATCCGGTTACAATCAGTCCAAATGATGACATTAAGTACGCTATGTTGTTGATGATTGAAAAAAAAGTGAGCTGTTTACCTGTTGTTGAGAAGAATGAACTTGTCGGAATTATCACAGATAAAGATGCTAAGAATGTATGGGACAAGATGAAAAGTCGTAGTAATGCAAAAAATTGAGTTAACGGATAAGAAATTAAAAAATAATCAACGAGTACGATGGTCGATAGAAACGGGAAAAAAGGGACCCGTAGTTGTACTATTTGTTGGAATTCATGGGAATGAACCGGCCGGAACAAAAGCCGTTGATCAAATTGCTGACAAACTTAGGAGTGACAGCAGAAAGTTGATTGGGGCTGTTTATGCCATTTCCGGCAATATTCAGGCCCTTGATATGGGGGTGCGATATATTGATACAGATCTGAATCGATTGTGGGAACTCTTTCAAAACAGGAGGACTGCGACAAATCAGAATGGTACATCCAAGGCTGTTGAATATGGAGAAAGTTTAGAGATCAAAGAAACACTCGAAGAGATCCTCAAGAAGCATAAAAAGAGTGCAACGGATTTTGTATTTGCGGATCTGCACACAACCTCTTCTCAAAGTTGTGCATTTATTCTCCTAAACGACACATTATCGAACAGGGAGATTGCAAGAAAATTTCCGGTTCCTCAAATACTGGGGATTGAAGAGAATATTCACGGAACCCTGCTGAGTTATATTAATAATTTGGGTTATAAAGCGATTGGGTTTGAAGCCGGTGCTCACGAAGATGAACTTTCTGTTGAAAGAAGTGAAGCATTTTTGTGGCTTTTACTTCACAATTGTGGTGTTTTGGTATTGGGCGAATCTGAGAAATCAAATTTTGAAGGTACTATTCAAGCTCATGACGGGGTACCGGATACGTACTATGAAGTACTGTATCATAAACGGGTCGAGGATCCCCGGAAGTTTCAAATGATCACCGGATTTCAGAATTTTGACCCAATAAGCAAGGGGATCCCTTTGGCTTACGAATTTGATAAACTGATTAAAGCACCGGAGGATGGTCGTATATTTATGCCTCTTTACCAAAATGTAGGTCATGACGGCTTTCTAATTGTTCGTGCAGTCTCACCCGTTTGGCTGGAACTTTCTTCATTCTTGAGAAAGAGCTCTGTACACAATTATTTGAAATATCTCCCCGGTGTATCAGTCAATAATGAGAGAAGTTATATTGTGAATCTTCACGTTGCACGTTTTCTGGTTAAAGATATATTTCATTTATTTGGTTATCGTGTATCGAAAATCGATGAAGATACATTAATTTGTTACAAGAGATAACCAACGGTATTTATCGGTATTGAATAAAACTAAATAGAGTAAACGAATGCTTGATTACAGATTTGTAGATGGTACCAGATTGACATCAGTGATTGAGGCGCTGATATTTGCCAGTCCCGATCCAATGGGCTGGGAGAAAATATCTTCTATTATCAATGAGAGTGAAGATGAGTTAGAGTTGGATGAGGCGGTCATCAAAAAAATCATCGAACAGCTCAATGACCGTTTTGAAGAGAATGATCTCTCGTTTAGGATTGAAAAAACCGGTGGTGGATATACCTTTGTCACCCAGCCCCGATATCATCCTTGGTTGAGTATTTATCAACACGAAAATGCATATCGTCGAATATCTCAACCCGCAATCGAAACACTGGCAATTGTAGCCTATCGACAACCGATCACCAAACCGGAAGTGGATAGTATCCGGGGTGTGGATTCCGGTTATATCCTCAGACAGTTGATGGAAAAACTTTTGATCAAGGTCTCCGGCCGTGCCGATTCTGTAGGTAAACCCCTGCTCTATAAAACGACAACCCATTTTCTCAAACACTTTGGAATAAATGCTGTTGAGGAACTTCCGAAACCTCGAGAAATTGATGAGATACTGAAAGATGATGATATGGCCGAACATCGAAGGCTCTTGATGGAGAGACAGTTGGAGCTTGAGGAATTTGAGGACAAGGAAGCCAAAGAGATCTTTTCAGATAAAATGGATGATGAGAATTCCGATATCAGTGAAAATGGAAAAGGGGAATCAACGGAGATGGATTGACAGACTTCTGTCCGTTTGAAAATGTGGTAACATGCCAATCAGTGTGACGAAAGCAATAGTGGTACAAGTCACAATCCTGAGATTCTAAAAACATTGTGTTGACTATATAATAGGTTTGATAAAAAAGTTGGTCTTATACACATAAAGTGTGTATTTTTATACACACTTAAAATTAAGATTAAAGAATTCCATTTTGTCACACAAAAGTATAACCGCCAGTTTGTTATGGGATCGTTTCGGTATCGGTGTATCCGGTATTTGTGCCATTCACTGTCTGTTTTTCCCCATATTGATCTCTACACTTCCATTGATGAGTGTAGCATCATTCATACATGATTGGGCGCATCCCGTTTTTGTATTGATGTTAGCACCTGCTGTATATTTTGCTGCCAAAAGAAGTCATTACGACAAAACAATCACGATACTACTGGTAGTTGGATTTATTGTGGTTCTATTAGGCTGGGTAGTAGGACACTACTGGTTGGGATTTGTATTTGAAACCGTCATGACTCTTTTTGGCAGTGTGATACTCATTGTAGGTCATTGGTTCAATTATCGGCACCACAGAGTTTGTAAAAATCATTCACATAATCATCACCCAATTCATGAAGAAGAGAGAGGTAAAGCATGAAAAGACTCAATTTTACACTCGATAACCCTACAGTGAACTTGTTAGATGAGCTATCAGAAAAGTTCTACAGTGGAAATAAATCGCAGACGGTTAGGGCAGCATTGGAGAGTTTAGCGGCCCGTCAAGGGCACGACGGCTGGATCATTGCCGGTTATACTCAGTTAAAAGTTGATCACGATGTGAATTGTCACAGTTGCGGTTCAGAATATGAAGAGGGGAGAGTCCTGTTCAAGCCGGTATTTGAAAGAGGAAATAGCCCAAAAGCCATTCAGTCCATCCCGAGCGAAGAGTGGGTTGAGTGCTCACTCTGTGTTGAGAAGAATTGATTAATTAGTTTATGAATCAACTGTAAGGTACGCCTCATTACTTTATTTCAATCCTCTATATCACTTCTTAAGCTGTAAACTGAAAAGGGCAAGTTCTACACGTTATTAGGCATATCCTGATTCTGAAAAACCTACACGATCATTTCTACTGACTGATTTATTTCGCTCGCCATGAGTGAGTTATTCGATTGTACATGTCTCATTTTCCTCATGAGAGATCCCTACCAAATCATGTTTAATCATCGCTTTTCAATATCAGTCTTGGGAATTCTTTGATTGTATTCAATATAAACTGAACGAAGTCCCCATGGGTTCAAAGAATATTCGATTAAAAATTACTGCATTACTCTAATATTTAAAGTTAGACATATCTAAATATTATGTTATATTACTATTAAATAAATTAATCTATAATATTATGAACCGTTGGTCTTCTTTTTTATTCGTGATGTTTTTAACAACAGAGACGTTGTTTGGAATGGGTGAATTCATGCTACAAACGTCATCTACAAATCTTAGAGGTGTAGTAACTGATTCGAGAAATGGAGAGGCGATACCCGGTGCAACGATTTTTATCCAGGAACTCGATAGAGGAGTCGCTGCTGATGAAAAAGGAAGGTTTGAATTTATTTCCATTTCACCTGGAGAATATACTCTTCTGATTCGATCAGTAGGATTTGCAACAGCAACATTGGAAATCAATCATACTGAAGAGGGTATGATAACTGTTGAATTAGTCCCTTCACTTCTGCAAGCTGATGAATTAATTGTTACAAGTTCACCCATTGGTAAAAATTTAAAATATCAGCCGGCGCAAGCCTTGAATGCGGAGATGCTGCAGCAGAAAGCAGCACCCAGCCTGGGAGAGATGCTGGACGGAACTCCGGGTGTCACAACCAGAT
Source organism: Bacteroidota bacterium (assembly GCA_024635465.1). Lineage (GTDB taxonomy): Bacteria > Bacteroidota > Rhodothermia > Balneolales > Balneolaceae > Rhodohalobacter. Next base: position 4,659 of record JAGXIS010000125.1, read on the forward strand.
CTTTCGGATCAGCACCCGCACGACCGGTAATACGGGGTTTTGACGGGGATCGTGTCTTGGTGATGCAAAATGGTGAACGAATGGGAGATCTTTCAGGAACTGCTGTTGATCACGCCGTTGCTCTTGACCCGTTGGCACTGGATCGAGTGGAGATCGTTAGGGGTCCGGCCAGTTTACTTTATGGTTCCAGCGCAGTAGGGGGCGTTATCAATATGTTTAGTAACGATCTACCCCGTTCATGGGACAAAGGTGCCTCTGCGACCATAGCAACTCATATTGCGACCATGAATAAAATGGGTGCCGGGCTGGCACGTGTACAATATGGTACGGAAAAGTTTGCCGGAACTGCCCGAGTGATCTATAGGGAAGGTGGAGATTTACGCACGCCGGACGGGCGTCTGCCGGATACATCCATCAATAATATAAGTTATGGCGGTGGATTGGGATATCGAATCGGTTCTTTTGAAACCGGAATTTCGATAAGTGGAATGGATTATAAATATGGTCTGCCGGAGGTGTTAGATGATCTTAATGAATCGATTGAAATTCGCATGGATCGGATCAATCTGCAGAGCATTTCAACATTAACCATGGATCGTTTTATTGATCATGTGGAACTTAGATTTCATTTGAGTGATTATAGTCATGATGAATTTGGTATCAAAAGGTTGCCTGCAGCAGTTACAGAGTCTATAGCCATTTCATTCGCGCAGCAAACCCTTAGCAGTTCGTTGGTACTCAGACACCGTCCGATAGGTCGCTTTGAAGGGGCACTCGGATTCAGTTTTAACACGTCAGACGTAAAAGTAGGGGGATTGGAGGCTTTGACTCCCAACGCAAATGGATATTTTATATCCGGTTACTTGTATGAGGAGATCGAAATCAGTAATGCCGTGACATTAAAAGCAGGGTCACGAATCGAATATAAAGAGACGTTCGTCACCACAAATAAACTTTTCCCGGACGCTTCATTTTTTGAGGATCGAAACGACCTTATCTACTCCGGTGCATTTGGAATAAACTACTCCCCATCTGAGCATTGGTCAGCCGGAGCTCAAATTGCGCGTGCATACCGTACGCCCACTATCGAAGAGCTATACTCTTTTGCTCCACACGCTGCAGCGGGTTCATTTGATATCGGTAACCCAACACTGCAAAACGAATTCAGTATTGGAGTGGATACGTTTTTAGAGTATCAAACGGAAAGATTTCAGACACAACTCTCCCTTTTTGCCAATCAGATTGACAACTTTGTGGATTTTAGTCCAACCGGAGAATTTCATGAACCGTCAGGATTGCCATTTTTTGAATATGTCTCAAAAGATGCTGTTCTCTATGGTTTTGAGTTGGGTACGAATATTGTTTTTTCGGAAACATTAAGCGGTGGGATTGGATTTGATTATGTAAGGGGACATGAGCGCTCAGATGAGCAGGCCAACCTAACTTTTATACCTCCATTCAGAACACATCTGCAATTTAAGTATGATAATGGAAGCTTTTGGGCCGGCCCAAGAATAAAAATAGTGAACAAACAGGAAAAAGTTGCTGCTAATGAAGATCCAACCGACGGACACCTGCTGATTGGGGCGGATGCAGGATATCGTTTTGGACATGGAGTAACTTTGAGCCTTCGGTTAGACAATCTGCTTAATGAAAGGTATAGAGATCATTTGAGTCGGGTGGAGAACAGAGATGCGCCAATGCCGGGAAGAAATTTGAATGCAATGCTGAGATGGGAGTTTTAACTAAATTATTGGTGTCACGCTCAAGCAAAAAAAGGCTCTGCCAGGTTTAAATTTGAAAAACACCTAATACATTCATTAAGGGCCGATTTCATTTCAAAATGTGGATAACTCTGTTGAAAAGTTGTTGAAAAGTAAGTGATTTTTTTCTTGACGGGGAGTTGGAAATTGTGCTAATTACAATTGAGTACAGTAGTCAAGGACGCTACGGCAAAATTGACTGAGAGTTGGAAATCCGCAACTTATTTGTTTGAAGAGTCCCTAAAGATGATTCAAAGATATGTACTCCGGTACTATTTTTATTTCAGCCAGTTCTACTCTTCCGGGATTCGATTTAAGTAATAGCCCCTTCTTCATATTCAACTATCAACAAATGGAAACTACGTCCACTTCCTGCGTAGTCTACTCTTTTTCCAATCTTAATATAGTTTGTCAGTCTAAGTGTTCGAAATTCATTATTATTCAATGCTATAGATCTGAAATTGATAATTTTTGAAATTATGTAGTTCAATTTATTGTTTGATCAAGCGTACAGTTATGATATCAACCGCAATTACTTAAAACTAATCACACCTAAATACTAAATGAAGAAAGAAAACTCCATTACAAGAAAACAAGCCCTTAAATTTTTAACGTTTGGATCCGTATCTACCGTGATAGCACCCTCTCTTTTTACAACATCCTGTGCAGCCAATGGCACCATGAACGGTAGTTATCTAAGTTATGATCAGATATTTAATGCTGTTTACCCATTTTCTTTAGCTGAGCTACCCTACTCATACGATTCACTGGAACCTGCCATAGATGCAACAACCATGGAAATTCACCACGGACGACATCATCAGGGCTATGTGAATAATTTGAACAATGCGCTGGAAAGTCGGACTGAGCTGCATGATACGACACTTGCTGATTTGAATAGAAACTTAAATGATCTGCCGGAAGAGGTTCAAAATGCTGTTAGAAATCATGGTGGTGGACATTTAAATCACACTATTTTCTGGAATACAATGCACGCATCAGGTGGAACTCCGTCAGGGGAGCTGGTCACTGCCATTGAAGAATCTTTTGGAGATCTGGATGGATTCAGAGAGGAGTTCTCAGCTGCTGCAGGTACCGTATTTGGAAGTGGATGGGCGTGGTTGGTATCAGACAGTGATCTGTCTCTTATACACATCT
>JAGXIS010000126.1 GCA_024635465.1 Bacteroidota bacterium
TAACAGCAGAAACAATGGTTATATCAAATTTATGACCGGGTTATTATTCTACTCCAAATCACAATAATCGCCCAAAAATGTTAATTTCCTGAATAGATCACAATTTTGATCTGATAGCGATTATTCTGATCTTTAGGGTTATATTTAAGAGCATAAAAAGATTATTCAAATCATCATTTAGAAGAATTATACCATGGCAAAGGTTGAAGTTGTGATGCCCCAAATGGGCGAGTCTGTAATGGAAGGTACCGTCATCGAGTGGGCTAAGAAAGTAGGCGACAGGGTAGAAGTGGATGAAACCCTCCTGGAGATCGCAACTGATAAGGTGGATACCGAAGTACCTTCGCCGGAAGCCGGTGTATTGATTGAAATTTTAGTTCAGGAAGATGAAACCATTGAGGTGGGTCAGGTCATTGCTATCATCGATACTGAAGGTGAGGCGTCTGAATCTCCAACTCAATCTGAAAACGGTAAGGAAGAAGAGAAAAAAGAAGTAGAGAAGGATGAAGTTGACGAAGAGAAAACAGAATCTAACGAGGATGAGCCTGAAGCTGAAGAAACGGAGACAGAATCCGAATCAGATAATGGAGATGGCGAACGATTTGAAGTAGTGATGCCTCAAATGGGTGAGTCTGTCATGGAAGGCACCGTTATTGAGTGGGCTAAAAAAGTGGGCGATAAAGTAGAAGTGGATGAAACACTTCTTGAAATTGCTACCGATAAGGTGGATACAGAAGTACCCTCCCCGGAAGCAGGTACATTGATTGAAATATTAGTTGAAGAGGGCGACACGATTGAAGTGGGCCAGACCATCGCCATCATCGCAACCGGCAAAGCAGCCTCATCACAATCCAAACCGAAAAAGTCAGACTCATCCGAAGCCAAATCAAAACCGGCCGAAGCCAAATCGGAATCTTCATCCGATGGTGATGAAAAAAACAAACCTCAACGAATCGGTTCAGATGGTAGATTTTACTCTCCTTTAGTACGATCGATAGCGAAGGAAGAGGGAATTAGTCAGGACGAACTGGAGCAGATTGATGGCAGCGGCAAGGATGGTCGTGTTTCAAAAAGCGATATTTTAGGATATGTCAAAGATAAGAAGGCGGGCAACGTTTCTGCACCTTCAAAAAAATCATCAGCAAGTTCCGGTCTTGAAAAACCAAAAGCTGATATACCCATAACTGTTGACAGAAGTAAAATTTCTGCCGGTGAATTGAATGTGAGTCCTCCACATGAAAATGTGGAGATCGTCAAGATGGATCGTATGCGCAAGATGATTGCAGAACATATGGTGCGTTCAAAGCAGACTTCTGCGCACGTTACAACCATGAGTGATGTGGACGTGACCAACATCGTGAAGTGGAGAAATGCGAATAAAAATAAATTTTTAGAACAGGCCGGTGTCAAGCTGACCTTCACCCCCATCTTTATTGAAGCATTCATCAAAGCGATCAGTGAATTCCCACTCATTAACAGCTCGGTGAATGGAGATGAAATTCATATCAAAAAAGATATCAACTTTGGTATCGCTGTAGCTCTCGGTGAGGGCGGAAAAGGCGGACTAATTGTGCCTGTTATCAAACGAGCTCAGGAAAAAAATCTGATCGGAATTGCAAAAGACGTTGTGGAACTCGCTGAAAAAGCAAGGCAAAAAGATCTGAGTCCGGACGATCTTGTGGGCGGAACCATTACACTCACTAATTACGGAAGTGTTGGCAACCTCATGGGAACACCGATCATCAACCAACCTCAAGTTGCGATCCTTGGAACAGGAATTATCGAAAAAAGACCGGTTGTTATTGAAACCAAAGATGGTGACATGATTGCCATTCGTCACAAGATGTATCTGACGATGAGCTATGACCATCGAATTATTGATGGCGCTCATGGCGGTGCTTTCACAAGCAGAGTGAAGCAACTGCTTGAAGATTTTGATCTCGACAGAGCCATCTGATCACACAACATTTCGCAAAAAAAGCGGAAGACCTCCATCTTCCGCTTTTTTTATCTGAATAAATTATATGTCCAAGTCGATTTTTTAGCCACTCAGTCATGAAAGTTTGCCGAACCATTAAACAGGTAAGAGATGAAATTCAATCCTTGAGAAATCAAGGCCGTTCGATAGGACTTGTTCCTACAATGGGGGCATTGCACTCTGGGCATACTGATCTTTTCAAAAGAGCCCACGATCACTCAGATGCTGTTGTGGTTTCCATTTTTGTAAATCCGACACAATTTGGACCGAATGAAGATTTTGATACCTACCCACGTCAGCTCGAAAAAGATCTCGAAACGTGTAAAACCTTTGGGATCGAACTTGTTTTTGCGCCGGAAAGAGATGAAATGTACGGTGGTAGTGAAATTTCCATTCAAATTAATTCTTTAAACCGGCATATGTGCGGGGCGAGTCGACCCGGTTTTTTCGAGGGAGTTCTACTGGTTGTCAACAAGTTGTTCAATATCATAGAACCCGATATCGCCGTTTTTGGGCAAAAGGATATACAGCAGTTTCAGATCATACAACAGATGAACAGTGAATTTAATCATGGAATTTATCTGATTATGGCTCCTATTGTTCGCGCCAACGATGGTCTGGCCCTGAGCAGCAGAAACGCCTATTTGAGTGATAAAGAGAGAGTATTGGCTCCCGGACTCTACCGTTCACTTCAATACATTCAAAAAAAGATTGAAGAGGGTGTAGATACGCCCGGTTTATTACTCGAGCATCAAAAAAGTGAACTTGAAGCGAAAGGTTTTAAAATTGATTATCTTAATATCTTCCTTAAGACAACGTTACAACCGATTAATACGTTAGAGGAAAAGAAGAGTTATATTATCGCCGTGGCAGCCTATATAGGTGCAACCCGGTTGATTGACAACATATTGATAGAATTATAGTTGAGGAAAGACGAGTTATGGAATTGACGATGTTTAAATCGAAGCTGCACCAGATGCGTGTCACTGAAGCAAACCTGATGTATGAGGGTAGTATTACTATCGATCAGGACCTGCTCGTTATGGCCGGTATTTTGCCCTTTGAGAAGGTAAGTGTAGTCAATATTACCAACGGATCCCGATTGGAGACCTATACCATTCCGGGTGACCGTGGAAGCAGAGTATGCTGTATGAATGGCGCCGCCGCAAGATTAACACAAGTGGACGACCGCATCATTGTAATCGCTTATGCCAGAATGAAACCTGAAGAAGCGAAAGAACACCAACCTACTGTGGTGGTAGTGGATGAAAAAAACAATCCTACCAACGTATTTAATGGCACCATTCACGGCCAAACTTTTGGTCTGGAGAACGGATTGATCGAAAATCCGAATTGATGACTCAGAGCACAACGGAGCAGAGCGGAGTGCTCCGAGCGAAGCGATTCCCACTCAGCGCTCCTAACTTATTCCATGGAGCGTAGCGCTCCTTTTTTATCCCACGTAGCAAAGCGTAGTGAAGCCGAGATTCTCTTCGCTATGGCATGGAGTTCTCGACTTCCATCTTCGACTTCACTTCATGGGTCTAAAGGAGCTCATAGGCTCGATGTTCGCTCGAACTGACGGGTTGGAGATCATTCCTCAACAAAATCAGTCAACACTTCAAAAAATCTTGCCGAAGTTTTGATTCCCCGGTGAAAATCTTTCAGTGAAAAACTCTCATTCGGTGAGTGAAGAGCATCTTTGGTTAGCCCAAAACCCATCAGGATCGAATTCACACCCAATACTTTTTTAAAATCTGATACAATCGGAATGGATCCCCCTTCTCTTGTGAATAGAACTTCTTTTTGGTAGATATCTTCAAACGCTTTAGCTGCAGCTTTCAGTCCGTAAAAATCCAAATCAATTACGACCGGGTACCCACCATGATGAGATACCACATTCACTTCCACAGTGTCTGGCGCTATTGAATGAACGTATTTTTTAAACAGTTCCGCAATTTTGTTCGGATCTTGGTTCGGAACCAATCTCATGCTTACTTTTGCACCCGCTTTTGCCGGCAGAACAGTTTTTGCGCCTTCACCCTGATAACCGCTCCATAATCCATTGACGTCCAGTGTGGGTCGAGCCGAAGATCGTTCGTGTGTACCATACCCTTTTTCGCCGTGGATTGCCTTTAAATTCAGATTTTTTTTGTACTCAACCTCATCAAAGGGCAGGACTTCATACGCTTCTCTCATTTCAGAAGTGAGGGGTTCAACATCATCATAAAAACCCTCCACCTGAATAACTCCATTATTATCTTTCATCTTCGCAATCATATCACATAACACATTGGCCGGATTCTCAACGGTACCGCCATAGATCCCGGAGTGCAGATCCCGATTTGGACCTTTTACATGAATTTCCATGTATGTCAGCCCGCGAAGGCCATAGGTAATAGATGGCTGATCCTCCCCAAACATGGCTGTATCTGAAATCAGCACCATATCACATTTCAATAACTCTTTATTTTCTTTGATAAAGGGGATCAGATTGGGTGATCCGATCTCTTCCTCTCCCTCGAGAATAAATTTCACATTCACCGGTAGTTCGGTGCCTGATTTCAAGTAGGATTCGATCGCTTTTACATGGATAAACGATTGACCCTTATCATCACTCGCTCCCCTGGCATAAACCCGCCCTTTTTTTACAGTAGGCTCAAATGGCGGTGTATCCCAGAGATCATCCGGATCTGAAGGCTGAACATCGTAATGACCGTAAATGAGGACTGTAGGCCGATCACTGTACGGCGTTTTTTCCGCTGTAATAATGGGATGCCCTACCGTTTCGTGTAGAGTTACCTTGTCAAGACCAATTTTCTTAAGTTGATTAATTAAGAACTCTGCGGCCTTTTTTACATCTCCTTTTCGTTTCGAATCGGTACTTACACTTGGAATACGCAGCAGCTCAAACAACTCATTTTCAAAATTCTTGATGTTACGGTCGATATACTCTTGTACGTTACTCATGTTTATAGTCTGATTAAATTTTTTGCACTGACAAAGATAGAAGATTGGGGTATTAAAATCATGTTTGATGTGGGGGAGTTTACCGGCACATCATCTTATTTAATTATCCTCATTCGTTTCTATGGATGAGTACATTACGGTAGTGATCGCTCCTGCAAATAACCGGATTAAAGTCCTTGCCAGTCGATAGGGCGTTTCTCGCCTGCAGTTACTGCAACATCCAACCGGTTTTGTTGTGGGGGTAACTGACAAGTAGTGTAAACATTGTAAGCACAAGGTGGGTTATAAACTTTGTTAAAGTCGATGGTTGTATATTCACTGCCCTCTTCCGGGTAATCGACGTAAATATAGCGTCCGGCTTGATAGGTTTCCTCCTTGTTTGTTTCATCCCCCAAAATGATAAAAAGGCGGGTGCTATTCACAAGGCCATCAAGAGTATAGCTCTTTCCATCTAATGTAAATTCGAGTACCCCCGGTGATACGGTTTCAACCTGCTGACCCAGCACATTGATAATTGGAATGGTTGTCCCTTCCGGATTGGGAATGTATCTGGCAGTTCGGACCCATTTCGGATCCACCGGATAGGCAGGAAATCCAGTAAAAGCATCGGCTTTTTCATTTTCCTTGTTAAAGAGCCGAATAGCAGTGATATCTTCACGTAGAATCACAAACCACTCCAGGTTGCCGTGTTCTACCCTTTTTTCATCACCTCCATCAAAGAGAATGAATTCCGTTACCGGCTCTCCTTCATGAGTAATTTCCACACCCTCTTCGACTCTCATGGTTACAATGCCGTTTTCTAAAACAAATGTACCCGCCCGATCATCAATCGTTCCTTCGGGAAATTGAATATCCACTTCAGAAGAACTTCCAAAACTGTTTTCACCCTCCTCAAGCCTAAACATCCCGGCCAGGCGCAACCAGCCGGTCGGTTCAGAGATACTCTCCACCCGATCCTGTTTCCATTCAGCCACTTGTTCCTGATAATCTTCCGGTGTAGGCGCTTGGCCTAATTCTTCACTATTGCACGAGGTTACAAGCACCGCGATAATAAGGATTAGGAGGCTTTGCAAAACCTTAAAACGAGACCCATTCGACTTCACTCCACTTCGTTTCGTTTTGCTCATTGTGACGTTTAACGTCATATTGAGCGCAATGAGGAGCGGAGAGACGAATGAAGTCGAAGTATCTCTGTGTTTTTCAAAGCCCCAGATGAATGAAAATCGATTATTCATTATTAATTGTATTAGTCATTCCATTTAGTCTGACTATTAACCACTATTTCAGATAAAACTATCCCAAAAGGATAAAAATTCCTGATTTATAAAAATTTTAGAAACAGTGGTCAGTCTGATTAAATCATCTATTTATTTACTCTGACCCTATAAACAACATCCCGCGAAGTGATAAAAAGGTCATTTCCATCCATTCCACCCCAGGCAAGATTAGTAATTTGCTGATCAAATTGAATCTGATGCAACTGTTCACCTTCTTCATCAAATACTGTAAACCCGTTTGGACCGGTTGTATAGAGACGACCTTCACTATCGACAATCATACCGTCCGCTCCTCCCATACTAGTCATCTCACCTATATTTGTGAACAGTATGGAGTCGCCCAAATCCCCATTCTCCATTACTTCGAATCTTCGGATATTTCCTGTGGCCGAATCATTTACATATAGATAATTTTCATCCGGTGAAAATACGATTCCGTTTGGAAGGGCGAACTCATCATAAACAACCGTCAAACTACTATCGGAATTAATTCTGTACACACCCTGAACATCCAGCTCTTTATCTTCATCTGATACGCCAAAATCGGGATCTGTAAAATAGATGAGTCCATCAGACCGAACAGCGATATCATTCGGGCTATTGAGTCTCATCCCATCGTACTGTTCTGCAAGTGGTTCCAATTCCAGATCCTCTGTTACAGTAGAAATTTTTCCGGCATGCTGTGCAATAACAATGGTACCATCCGGCAGTGTCTTAATTCCATTCGAAAACCCTGATGAATCAATATATACTTCTGATTCAGGATTGCCCGGTGTCCACTTATAGATGGTATTTGCCGGTATATCACTAAAAATCAGATACCCTTCAGGATGCCAAAGCGGTCCCTCCGTAAATTGGAATCCACTGGTTACCACTTCAGGTTCACCCAAAAAAGGCTCCTCATTCGTTTCACATGCTGCTGTAATGAACAATACCGCTAAAAAGGCGGCCATTAAAATTGATCTGAACAGATTCATAATCTTTCTATTTGTTTGCGTTTAAATGATTTAAACAAAGATAATAAAAGGAAGGAACAATCAAACAGGTTTTACAATCGCAGTGTTGAAAAGGATTATGATCCATCTGTGTCTCTAAAATCGGTAGTCCAAATTGATTAAGATAGCGCTCTACAAAACTACAAATTCATGTGTGATCTCTCTTGTCTGAGCTGCCTCACTTGAGTTATTCTGATTTTCAACTTCTACTACTCTCTTTCCGGTTTAATGGGCAGTCGAATGGCGAAAATCGCACCTCCTTTTGAAGAGTTATTTACGGAGATGGTACCTCCATGCTGTTCAACGATATTTTTACTGATCGACAAACCCAACCCCAATCCGAATTTTACTTCAGACTTTTTAGTGGAGAAGTTAGACTCAAAAATTTTATCCAGCAGTTCCTCTTGGATTCCCGGGCCGGAATCCTGAATGGAAACCCACACAGACTCTTCATCAAAATTTGATCGAATGGAAAGTGAACCGTTTTTCCCCATTGCATCAGCAGAGTTCAGGATGATATTAGTCCAAACCTGGTTTAAGGCTGCCGGATTTACCCTTAACAACGGCAGTTCGGGTAGGTCCAGGTTTATATCATAATACTTAATTCGGTTACTGGTGAGCTGAAGTGTGTCGTGAATGCCCTCACGAATATCAATCTCTTCCCACATGCTTTCCGTATCTGTACGGCTGTAACTTTTCAGGCTTTTCACAAGCCCGGCGATTCGGGTGCCGGCCGATTCAATATTTTGAAACATCTTTCCCAGTTCAAAATGGTGAAGATAAAACTCCAATGAATCCACATCGTAAATCTTGTTCTTTTGAAGCAACTCTACCCTATCATCGGGGAGTTGAGCCAGCATCCTGAGTTGAGAAGGAGCTGCCTTTGGAAAGAGATCTTTCAAAGATTTTGTCCGTTTTCTGATCGTTGATGTATCCGAATATGGAGCATTTTTCCCAGCTTCATAGAGACTCTTCAGCAGCTTTTGATCGCCTTCTCCATCCTCTAAACGATCCATCAGCTCCGAGATCTTTTCTTCCAGGGTCTCGGTTGATCGCAGCAGCGACGCCGTTGGATTGTTTACTTCATGAGCAAAACCGGCCACTAGCTGACCCAGTGTTGCCATTTTTTCTTGATAGATCAATCGATTTTGCGCCTCTTTCAGCTCCATAAAAGCACGCTGTGATTCATTCCGCTCATCACGCAATTTGCTGTTCACTGAATTGAGCTTCATCTGCAGGATGATCGTATTTCTGAATCGGTCGAGCAGATTTGCCAGAATTAACTCATCCATGTAACCCTTAAACCGCTCATTCTCTTTTAGGAGACGTCGAACTTCTTCATCCGGAATTTTTAACACGGACGATGGTTCGATAACTTTACAAGTTGTCAGGGACAACTCACCGGTTGTAAATGCAATAATACCAATAAAAGACCCAGCCTCCAGTCGCATAATCGGAAAGTCCGTGACTAAGTCCGGCTTCTTTTTATAAAGCTCGACCACCCCATCCAACAAGATGTAGATATGTTCAAGTTTTTGCCCCTCCGTTAAAAGAATCTCATTTTTTTCGTAATGTTCCAGATAATTATGAGAATGGGATGTATCTCCAAACAGTCTCTGAATTAATTCAGTGACGTGTTTACGATCTTCAATCCACTTTTTACTAAGTTTAAAATCCATGCGGTATTCTCTTATTGATCTGAGGGACCACCACCTTTGCGAATAAACTCAGCGATGCGTTCACTATTTAAAACTTGCATGTAGGGGAGCGGGTTTTTCACATGATTTAAGACATAGTCCGTCAAAAGTTCGCGAACAATTTCAACCAACTCCTCTTTTTGCCATGGTTTTGAAATATAGTGTTTCAGATCGGCTTCATTAACAGCACGAACCGTCTCCTGCAGTCCTGCCTGTCCCGTAATCAATACTTTTCTAGTCTGGGCCGTATCTTCATTGTTTTGCATTTCAACCAGCAACTCAACCCCATTA
>JAGXIS010000127.1 GCA_024635465.1 Bacteroidota bacterium
GCCGGAGGAACGCCGGGAATACCCCCCATCAATACACCACGTCCACCCGTAGCTTTCTCCAGATACTTTGCACCTTCTTGAGCTGCCATTCGTCCGGCTACTTCACTCATCGGAACAAGTAAGGGCAACGACTTGTCTGCTTTTTCAACTGTTTCATAGGCAACAGCGATACATTTAGACTTCATAACCGCTTCAGTCAACTCCCTGCTTGCTGCAAAATGAAAATAGGTAAATATGATCTGTCCCTCTCTCATTCTGGGATATTCAACAGCAATAGGCTCTTTCACCTTCATAATCATGTCTGCCTTTGCCCATAACTTCTCTACATCTTCTTCAATGGTTGCTCCATTCTTTACATACATCTCATCTGAAAAACCACTCCCCAATCCGGCGCCTTTCTCCACAATTACTTCATGACCCTTCCGTTTAAACTGAAGTACACCTCCCGGTTGAAGTGATACTCTATTTTCATGTGTTTTAATCTCTTTTGGAACTCCAATAATCATGTTTTTTTCCTTTTATTACAGGTTTAATCGAAAACATGTAAAGGTAGCAAACTTTGAATAAATATTTTGAACGACACACAATTTATTCTGAAATTAACATCTCTATGAATCCTTTATTTTTTTCTAAAATATAAATCACTTTTTTATGTAAAAGTGGTTCCATTTGCATTCATCTAAAACCATATTAATGGTATCAAAAGATATACTTTCTAAAATCAGAAAACTTGAAATCCGTACCAAAGGATTGGTAAACAATGTTTTTGGTGGAGAATACCAATCTGCTTTCAAAGGTCGTGGAATGGAATTCTCTGAAGTACGAGAATACACTTTCGGAGATGATATTCGTCAAATTGACTGGAATGTTACTGCACGCAATGGTGAGCCCTATATAAAAGTTTTCGAGGAAGAACGTGAGCAGACATTGATGCTCTGTGTAGATATATCTCCCAGTGGATTCTTTGGGAGCCGATCTCAAACAAAAATGGAATTGGCTATTGAAATTTGTGCTGTATTGGCTTTTAGTGCCATTAAAAATAGTGATAAAGTTGGATTAGTTCTTTTCAGTGAAAAAATTGAGAAGGTAGTGCCACCTAAAAAAGGCAGAACACACGTATTGAGGTTGATACGTGAACTCTATACAACAAAACCATCGGGAACAAAAACATCCATATCAGACGCACTCTCTTATGTAAATAAACTCTTGAATAGAAAATCGATTATTGTACTTGCCTCTGATTTTCAGGATCAAAGTTTTGACAAACAACATCGAATCACCTCCAGAAAACATGACCTGGTTAACCTCGTCATAAATGATTCCTTGGAAGATGAGCTGCCAAATATTGGTATTGTACCCCTTATTGATGCTGAAACCGGAAGACAAACTATCATCGACACGTCCAGTAAAACAGTAAGAACTGCGTATCAGGAAAAAGTACTCCGGCAAAAGAGAGAATTGAAAGAATATTTTGTGAAGAATAAAATGGATTCGATAGATGTCTACACAAACGAATCCTACATGAAACCACTAATAAACTTTTTCCAAAGGCGGATCAGTCGCTATTAATACTGTTAGATATCCGGTGATTTTTAAGAAGTATATGTGACTTTATAAAACTAATCTCGCTTAAAATTCGTCAGGCACACTGATATCAATACATAGCAAGTTCAACACCTCTATTGGATGTCATTAATATCTCGTCCAACTTTTTGATCTCCTGTAAATATTGTTCCATGAAATCAGGATTCAACCCTTCAGAAGGTGGGAAATCGTATGTAACAGAATTAATCGGTGCGTTGTTTTTATATAATCTGTAACATAAATGGGGACCTGTTGCTAAACCGGTTTGACCAACATACCCAATTACTTGTCCCTGTTTCACTTCCACACCTGCTCTTATACCTGAACCAAATCTGCTTAAGTGAAGATAAGCCGTCTTATAGACGCTGTTATGTCGTATTTGAACAATGTTACCATTTCCTCCCCTGCGCTGAGCTTCAGTAATAACTCCGTCACCGGCGGCCAAAATCGGAGTTCCGGTTGGTGCAGCATAATCAGTTCCGTAATGAGGCCTACGCTGATTCAAAATAGGATGAAGTCGATTGTGAGAAAAATTTGAACTGATTCTTGGATTGTATTCAAAAGGTACTCTCATCATCGTCCTTCTCATACTGTTCCCTTCTTCATCAAAGTACCCCTTTTGGATACCATTATCGAAATAATAAGCTTTTCTGAGATTTCCCCTGTGTTCAAATTCAGCAGCCATAATACGGCCAATCCCTACATACTCTCCTTCTACAAAACGATCTTCGTATACAGCATTAAATTGATCCCCAGCTCGAAGTCCATAAAAATCGACCGTCCATGCATAAATATTTGCCAATTCTACTACCAATCTCTGAGATACACCCTCATTACTGATTGCATTGGCTAACGAGCTTCGGATAGTTCCGGAAACCGTACTGATCTTGACATCAACAGGTATCGTCCCATTCTGAATCTCAATGCCATTTTCCCAGCGTATCACAGAGTATTCAGTGGAAGAGCGTCTCCATACAAAAGCGGTAGCAACATCACCTTCTTTATATATTCTATATCTCTGTCCGGGAATCATTCTATTTAGATTCACAACTCCCCGTGCTTCCAACTGTATTTGATGAATTGTTTCAGGCGATACTCCATGTCTGCTCAAAATAATATACAGGGATTCATTTCTTTCAATTCGTGATTCATCTATATCAAATCGATACTCTTCTAATCCGTATGTATCTATAGCAGGTGTTGGAGGAATTTCTTCTAAATCCTGAACTGTTACAATGTTTTGATCATTGAATGAATTCGTTTCTGCTCCGGATTTGTAGACGAAAAAGCCAATTATGAGCAATAAAAATGTTATACCGGAAATTTTTCTGAGCATTCGGCGATGGTTTGGAATTAATATTGTCTGTAGATATTTCCTGAGATGATTTTATAGAAAATAGATGTTTTCAACTATTATTCAT
Source organism: Bacteroidota bacterium (assembly GCA_024635465.1). Lineage (GTDB taxonomy): Bacteria > Bacteroidota > Rhodothermia > Balneolales > Balneolaceae > Rhodohalobacter. Next base: position 3,006 of record JAGXIS010000127.1, read on the forward strand.
AACAAATGAAAAATTAAAAGAAACTACTTATTAAGTCGTTTATCCATTTCTTATCTTAGACAATTGTCTAAATCGGCTATTTTTATAAAAATATTGGTACAATTAATAAAAAAAGTGACTCGAAATAAGCTTCTTTTTACAATCTTTTTCCTGATAATCGCCTCAAAGGGAATGGTTGCTCAGCAACTCCACACATATATTGACACCGATTCTGTCTCGGTTGGTGATAGAATTACCTACACAATCGTATTTGATGGCAACTACAATTCGATTATCTACCCTGAGGAATCTTTATTTGAATCTGAGCTGGAATGGATAAACCGAGAGCGTTTTCAGTTAACTGAACGAAGGGACAGCCTGGTTTATTTCCTTCAATTTTTTGGTATTGAAGATATTGTCATTGACAGTAAACCGGTACAGGTATCAACCAGTGAAGGTGATACGACTCTTTATACCGTTGAGGTTCCTCTTTTTTTCAAAACAGTTATTGAAGGTGAAGATGAAGAATTTCGCTCTTTTAAACCAATTTTTGATTTCGCCCGAAACTGGTTCCTAATCATTCTACTCGTCATTCTTTTAGTAATTTTCTTCTACTTTTTATTTAGATGGTATCAAAACAGAGAAATTACTCCAGATGCACCTAAACAGCAGTTTATTCCTCCTGATCCATTTGTTAGTCCACTCGAGCTCTTGCAGGATGAACTCTCTGCTCTTGCTGACACTTCAAAACTATCGACGTTTGAGGATTATGAAAAATTTTATGTTCGTTTGGGCGATGCTATTCGTACCTATTTAAAGAGAGTGTATAGTTTTCCGGCTTTGGAAATGACTACCAGTGAAATCATTGATTCACTTCATCAGGAATTAGCAACTTCAGATATTATTACAATGACGCGAAAAGTACTCAATGAAGCCGATATGGTAAAGTTCGCAAATTTTCAACCGACTGAAGAACAAGCTGAATCAGTTTTAAAACGAGCTCTATCTTTCGCAGAGACCGCAGCTATCGTGGATAACGAAAAAATTCGATATATGAAGTACAAATATGAAGAAAAACACGGTCTTCGTAAGATTGATTCGACTCACCAAAAAGAAGATTAAATAGGTTTATCATGGTCTGGGCAAATCCTGAATTTTTTTGGTTATTAACTCTGATTCCACTATTTCTTGCATTCAGAATCTGGATATTTCTGTCCCGTAAAAATACCTCCTTTACATTTTCTTCATCGGTTGATTTGTCCCAACTGCCAGGGAACTACAGATCCTATTTGATATGGTTAACTCCCATTTTTTATTCTTTGGCAGCCGGATTTATGATTATTGCACTTGCACGCCCTCAAATCGAAAATGTAACCATTGAACAGGATGCTGAAGGAATTGATATCATGATTAGTATTGACATATCATCTTCTATGCTGGCAGAAGATATCAGACCCAATCGACTCATTGCTGCCAAAAATGTTGCGGCAGATTTTATCTCCCAAAGAGTGACTGACCGTATTGGAATTAATGTCTTCGCTAGAGAGAGTTTTACAGTAGTACCTCCGACCCTGGATCACGATCTGGTCCAAAGAATGCTGGAAACGGTTGATATCGGTATGACTCGTGATGGAACCGCAATTGGTATGGGAATTGCAAGCAGTATCAATCGATTAAAAGATAGTGAGGCAGAAAGTAGGGTTATTATTTTACTTACAGATGGCATGAATAATGCCGGGGAGATTGATCCAATAACGGCCGGTGAAATGGCTGCCACAATGGGAATTAGAGTCTACACGATGGGTATTGGAAGCCGAGGAACGGCACCATATCCTATTGATGATCCTATTTTTGGCCGCAGATACCAAAATGTTGAAGTTAATATTGATGAGGATATGCTGATGCAAATCGCCAATCGAACCGGCGGACAGTACTGGAGAGCTACAGACCTGGATGAACTCATTGAAATATACCGTGAAATTGATCAGCTTGAACAAACTGAAATTGAAGAAATCATATACCTGGACCGGGAAGAAAAGTATCCTTTATATCTTGGAATGGGACTTCTATTCTTACTGTTTGCCTTTTTAAATGAACGCATTTTTACCCGATCATCACTTTTCTATTCATGAGAGATTGAGAAACTTTGTAATATGTTAGAAACTTTAAAAAAAGATATTCTAAAACAGTTACCAATTGATGGCATACTATCTCATGTTCGGAATCATCATAATATAACGATCAAAGGATTTATCGGTTCTTCAGCTCAACTTTTTATTCAGGAGTTGCATAATCGAAAGTTCACAATTTTCATTGTTACAAATGATTTTGAAAAAGCTGCTGCAATAGCTTCAGACTTCCAGCAGCTGGGTTCTGAAGAAGTTTATCTTTTCCCTCCCACCAGGATCAAGCCGTATGATAGTGGAAAAGTTGTTGATATGTCTGTATTGGTTCAACGTTCAGAGGTACTGGAGAAATTAAATGATGGAAAACCTTCACTTATTGTATCCTCATCCGAAGCGATTTATGAAAAATTAGTACCGGCTTCGCAGTTCTACGAATCCTCCATTCAAATCAAAAGCGGTGATATTCAACCTCCCGATGAACTCTCGGGAAAATTGATCGATCAGGGTTATAGATCAGCCCGTTTTGTAGATGAACCGGGTGAATTTGCAATCCGGGGTGGGATTTTTGATGTTTTCCCTTTTTCAGGTGAATATCCTGTCAGACTTGAATTTTTTGGGGATGAAATCGAATCTATTCGTGAATTTGATCCGGATTCACAACGAAGTATATCATTTCTCAATGAAACCCGTTTGGTCCCGAATGCCGCCGGTTCAGACAGTTCCGACAAAGAGAGTATTCTCTCATACATGCCTTCTGATACGATCCTTCTGATTGAAGAATATGATAGTGTTACGAATGAAATTAATTCCCTCTATCAAAAAGCTGAAGAGAGATACAACGAGACTAAAAATAATAGTCCTATAGAACCTCAGGTAAACTACTTAACTGAAAAAGAGTGGTTAGAGACAGTTAATCAATTTGGTACAATTGCATTCGGATCTTTCAATGAATCATTTTCTGAGATTGAGAATTACAGTATTAAGATGTCGCCTCACCCCTCCTTTAATGGTAGTTTTAAACTATTAAGAGAGTTTATAACCGGGAAAAGTGTCGATGGAGAACAAGTTCTGATATTAACCGATCATGAAACACAAAGAGATCGTTTCATTGAGCTTTTAGGGGAACCAACAGAGGAATTTAATTACACAATTTCAATTCAGAATCTTCATGAAGGGTTTATTCTCCCATCCAGTGGTTGGAGTGTATTAACTGACCACCAAATTTTTAACCGATATCATCGTCCGAAAATTAAGAGGAAAAGAGTTCGCGGTGGAATATCATTTAAAGAACTTAAAGATCTGAATATCGGTGACTATGTGGTTCATGTGGATTATGGTATCGGTACATTTTCGGGCTTTAAGAAAATAGAGGTGCGTAATTCTGTTCAGGAGGCTGCAGTAATACGTTATAAAGAGGATTCCATTCTCTACGTCAATGTATCAAGTCTCCATAAAATCCAGAAATATTCCGGCAAAGAGGGGAAAAAACCACGAATTACAAAACTTGGTTCCGGTGAATGGGCTAGAAAAAAAGAGACTACCAAAAAGAAAGTAAAGGATATTGCCAAAGATCTCATCGATATCTACGCCAAAAGAAAAGCCCAGAAAGCAGTTCAATTTGATCCGGATAACGCATGGCAAACTGAAATGGAGGCTCGTTTTGAATTTGAAGAAACGCCGGATCAAATGAACGCGATCGAAGCTGTGAAAAATGATATGGAATCCTCCCAGCCGATGGACCGACTAGTTTGCGGGGACGTAGGATTTGGTAAAACTGAAGTAGCTATAAGAGCTGCATTCAAAACCGTAATGAATCAAAAGCAGGTAGCCATACTTGTTCCTACAACCATTTTAGCCGATCAGCACTTCAAGACGTTTAAAGAACGGATGAAGGAGTTTCCTGTGGAAGTGGAAGTAATTTCACGATTTCGATCCAAAGCTGAACAGACCAAAATCCTGAAAAGACTAAAAGAGGGTCAGGTTGACATACTCATCGGGACACACAGAATCGTCTCTTCTGACGTTCATTTTAGGGATCTTGGTTTGATGATAATCGATGAAGAACAGCGATTTGGTGTTGCGATGAAGGAGAAACTCAAAACATTCAGAGCTAGTGTTGACGTTTTAACCCTTACGGCTACACCCATCCCCAGAACGTTACAATTCTCTCTGATGGGAGCCAGAGATCTAAGTATAATCAATACCCCTCCATTGAACCGTCAGCCGGTCTATACAGAAATTCACAGTTTTGATACCTCTCTAATAAGAGACGCGATCATTGAAGAGATCTCAAGGGGCGGGCAAGTATTTTTTATTCATAATCGTGTGAAAAATATCGAAGAAGTATCCGATATGATTCGGGAATTGGTTCCTGATATTCGTGTACGTCATGCACATGGACAAATGTCACCATCCAGACTGGAAAAAATCATACAGGATTTTTATCTGAATAAATTTGATGTGTTGGTATCGACAAATATTGTCGAAAATGGAATCGATATCGCTAATGCCAATACAATCATCATCAACAATGCAAATAATTTCGGCCTCTCTGAATTACACGAATTGCGTGGACGGGTCGGAAGATCTAATCGAAAGGCCTTCTGTTATCTGATCACCTCATCCATCCAAAAACTAACCCCGGAAGCCCGAAAAAGATTGACAGCATTGGAAGAATTTTCAGATCTGGGCTCCGGCTTTAATATTGCAATGAGAGATTTGGACATTCGTGGGGCCGGAGATATCCTGGGTGCAGAACAGAGTGGTTATATATCCGATATTGGTTTTGAGTTGTATACAAAAATCCTCGATGATGCTGTAAGAGAGTTAAAAGAGAATGAGTATAGCTCAATATTTGAAAGCGAAAAAAGGGTGATGGAAAGACCTGAAACCAAGGTTGAATTTGATGAATCTGCATATCTTGAAAATAATTATATCACAGATGGTGTGGAGAGATTAAATCTGTATAGAAAACTATCTGAAGCATCAGGATTAGAGAAGATCAACGAATGGAGAGAAGAACTGGAAGATCGGTTTGGAGAGATCCCTTCATACGGTCTGAACTTAATAAAAGCTGCCACCATAAAATGGCTTGCCTCAAACCTCTATTTTATAAAAGTCACCATTCGTGCAAACAGAATGTGGCTTCTTTGTCCAAAAAACAGTAGTGATCTTGGAACACACTTTTATGAAAGTGGACTTTTTCAAAGTCTATTAAAGCAGATCCAATCTGACACAGTTCATTCAGGACAAATCGTACAAAAAGATGATTCTGTCACCTTTGTGATCAACAATATAAAGGGACTGGATGGATCCATACTCTTTCTTAAGCAGCTGGTAGATCATGAGTCACTGATGGAGACGTCATCATGATCACTATCCCTTCAAAAGCGGCAGAAATCATCAAAAATGGAGAAATTGTTGCAATACCAACGGAAACAGTCTATGGATTAGCTGCAGATGCATTTAATATTCAGGCTGTTTTAAAAACGTTTGAGGCTAAGGGTAGACCCGCGGATAACCCATTGATTATTCATATCAGTAATCTGGATCAATTAAAAAGAATAGCGATTAACCTACCGGAAATTGCTCTTACACTTGCAAATTCATTTTGGCCGGGTCCCCTAACATTGGTTCTTCAAAAACATAGCAATGTACCTGATATTGTAACTGGTGGACTACCAACCGTGGCCGTTCGTATGCCCGACCACCCATTAACGTTAGAAATGATTCACCTATCAGGTCCGGTAACCGCTCCAAGTGCGAATCGATCTGGAAATCCAAGCCCGACAAGAGCGGAACATGTACAAAATGACTATCAGAATTCAGTACCCGTATTGAATGGTGGAATATCACGAATAGGAATCGAGTCTACTGTCCTCGATTTAACAGGTGATCAACCGGTGATCCTTCGCCCGGGTGCTATCACTGCTGAAATAATAAAAAATAAAACCGGGATCTCAGTTTCAGTTCTTGAAAACAGAGATAACAAAAACCGGACTAAAAGTCCCGGAACACGATATACTCACTATAAACCTGTTGCAACTGTTGAATGGCTAGAATCTGAGACAAAAATAAATGACACTAATACATACTATATATTTCACTCTGATTTAATTTTCAAACCCGCTCCTAATATTTTTTACTATAAAGGTGATTTCGATTCTATGGCCAGAGATCTCTATGATCATTTTAGAACTGCCGATCATTTGTCCTTCAGCCATATCAAAATCGAACCCCTACCCGATTTAAATGTAAGCCCATTGATTCATGCCCTCATCGATCGTATTTCGAAAGCAAGGGGTAATTAATCAATTTTGGTTACCTCCAAGTTAAACTGATTCATTATTGGAAGCTGAATTCAGAGGCTGCACAATTCGAGGATTTACCATATTTTTTTTAAATATTCGCATTCTACGAATACATTTACCAGGTTAAACGGTACAATTTTTGATTCCGCTGCACCCAGTGAGATTTGCCCGGATATTTTATTCTCATATTTACCAATGGCCAAAAAATGCGACTGTATATTCTGGAAGGGTAAATATATTCTGATATACCCATTGCCTGCTCAGGTTTCCCTCCCCTGCTTAAAATAACCTTTCCAAAAAATCTCTGATAAAAAGGTCCACTATCCACAACTTTATCAAGCTGAACAAATGCTTGTATTCCATCACTCTCAAATTGAAATATTCTGGCACTTACAAGTCCAAAAAGATTAAAACCATTATTGGACATCTCAATTCTTTGATCCAGATTTTTAATCGATCCATCTTTATCAATAAGCCAAGCTTTTTTCTTCCAATCACCATTTACCATCATCAAATAATAGATTAATGTAGCACTGCCTATATGATAACGACCCCAATACCACTCTTTGAAGCTATCTTTCATAGGTTCACTCCCGGTATTGTGATCATGATAACCCCTGCCGGTGTTCTCAATTTTTTCATCCAAAAACCCCGCCAAATTGAGATTGCACTCTACCCTACTATTAGCCATTACCAGATTCCAACAATGCTCATTATAATGAGTCACTTCATTTGAGGTCATAATTCCTGACAGGTCATTATCTAGTGATTTAAAGATTAAAGATCCACTTAACCTGTCTCCACATTCCAGTTTTTGATTCAAAATCACTTTGTAAGTCAACTCATTTTTATCCTTAAACCCTTCAAATGAATTATCCCCAACACGTCCAAATGGTTTTGTCTCTGAAAATTCTGCCTCTACAGGATTTACCTCCTCAAATGAATAAAATATTGGCACCCCATCTTTGTATAATGAGATACTGATCGCAGGATAATCGGAAGCGTTCGTTTCACGGTTCGATTCCATTTTTTTAATATATCTGCGAGAAAAAGGATTTCCATCATAAAATATAACTACCAGACTATAACCCTCTTTTAATTTCACATCAAAGTACCACCACTCATAACTGCCGGAATTCAGTTTATTTGTTTGAGTATCTTTATAAAAATCTGATATAATTTGCATAATAACTGCTGAATGAAAAAAAGGTTCAATCTGTTTTGTATCCTTAAAATGATACATAATCTATGATCTACATCATCTTATTCTGGATTCTGGTCTTTGCACTCTTGTTTCTGATTTCAACGTCTGTCGTCCTTATCCGAAACCGTTTCGAACTATCCGCTATTACAAGCGAATTCATGGATAACGAAAGCGAACCAAAGATATCAGTTTGTATTCCTGCCCGCAATGAAGAAAATAACATTGGAACATTGCTTGAATCTCTGATACATCAGGATTACAGTAACTATGATATTCATGTACTTGATGATCAATCTACTGATCAAACCGCAGAAATAGTGCAATCGTTTATGGGTGATATCCCACACCTGAAGCTTCATTATGGCTCTGAAAAGCCACTCGATTGGCTGGAAAAGCCCTGGGCTTGCCACCAGCTTAGTAAACTCGCTGATGGTCAATACTTACTCTTTCTGGATGCGGACACGGTTGCACAGTCATCTCTTTTAAGTAA
>JAGXIS010000128.1 GCA_024635465.1 Bacteroidota bacterium
AGGGGTAGACCGTCGATGATATCTGGCAACGTGTGCCATCACTTCAATTTCATCCTCATTAAAACCTTTCAAATCGGCATTTCTGATGATGTAAAGTGCATGTTTATGATGCTTACGATGTGATATATAATATCCAATGTCATGCATAAACGAAGCATACTCAAGGAGTTCTCTATCCAGAGAATTTAAATTCAGATCGTCTTGTACAAAATCAAAAATCAGGAGTGCAAGCTTCGCTACATGTCTGGAATGTAACTCGTGCCAGTCACATTTGTGAACTAACTCCATCACACTGCGTCGGCGCGGATCACCTACAACATTGATCTCTTTCAGATCTTTCAATTCCTGTTTAATGAAGCGCAAAATGATTCCTTCTCGTAAGGCTTGTGCTGATATTTTAACCTCTTTAATTGCAAAATTTTGCAATATGAAATTGACCAGAACCAAACCTGCAGGCAGTAAATCTATTCGTTTTTCATCCAACCCAACCAGTTTAGATCTCTCATTGTGATCTAACGGAATTACATGCTCATAAAAATCAAAAAACTGTTTCGCTGTAAATCTCAACTGATTCACAGTCAGATTCGGAGACTTTTTAAGCCTGTGTGAAATCATCAAAGCAATATTCTCCATCGTTCCTGATGATCCAATCATCAGTTTTCCACGGTGAAGTGCAAATGCCTGAGCCACATCATCTAAATTGTCCCTAAATTGAGATTCAAGTGCTTTGATATCAGCAGGAGTTATCGGGTCTGATTTAATATATTCAGCCGTCATTCTGGCAACTCCCAGCTTTTTGCTAGTCAGGTGATAAAACTTTTTCTTATCAGCCAAAATAAACTCAACACTCCCACCTCCAACATCCATAATCAAAGAGGGCGTTTTGGGCATTTGAACTCCATGTTGAACAGCTAATCCAATTAACTCAGCCTCCATTCTGCCTGGAATGGCTACAATTTTTATTCCCACTTCATCTATGACACGCTGTATAAAAACCCCTCCATTCTCCGCTTCACGAATGGCACTGGTTGCATAGGCAAGAATCTGATCTGCACCTTGATGCTCGCTCAAGGTCTTAATTTTGTTCAAGGCATCCAGAGCTCTCTGCATCGCTTCTTCAGAAAGTCGATTATTAAATCCCTTTTCCGCCAAAAGAACCATCTCTTTTAGCTTATCAATCGTATAAAAACTACCGTCCGGATAGACATCAACTATAACGGCATGAAATGAATTGGTACCAAGATCGATCGCGGCAACTCGTTTGATCGGACTATGTGGGGGGAATGTATTCATTCAGTAATGGTTGACAGACATTCGCTCGAGATTCACTTGATGACTTTAGTACTATTTCTCACTCATCGACTAACCTGATTCAAATTTCATAAAATCGAAATTTTAGCCTTTTTTATGAGTATTAAACATGATAATGAAAGTGTCGCCAAAAATCTTTTTTGATTTATTAAGATGAAGTTACTCGAATCCTTTCCTATTTTCACTCGATGGATACAGAAATAGCAGAAAAAAAATTCAAATCTGTCCCGTGGTGTTTTAACGGTCATATTCATACTGTTCTCTGTTCGACATTGATGTCAGCACCTAACCTGAACTCAGAACGTATAGAGATAGACACGCCTGATGATGATTTTTTAGAGTTGGATGTAATCGATCAAGGACAAAAATACCCGGTTGCTATTTTATTTCACGGCTTGGAGGGTAATTCAAAACGATATTACATTAGACGTCTGGCAAAAGAGATTTCAGCTCGTAACTTTAATGTTGTGATGGTCAATTTTAGAGGCTGTGGTGATAAACTGAATCGAAAAAGACGTTTCTATCACTCAGGTGAAATTGAAGATGTAGATACCATATTATCTTGGGTGAAGCAACAGTATCCAAACTCACCACTTTTAACAGCCGGTTTTTCACTTGGGGGAAGCGTTCTATTAAATTACCTGAAAGAGCATGGAACTCATCATCCTATAACTGCAAATGTAGCGATTTCTACTCCTTTTGAATTAAAAAAGGGGAGTATAAATCTGGATAGCGGGTTGAATAGAATTTATTCAAAACGATTTTTGATCACATTGATAGAAAAGCTTGAGCGTAAAAGAGAGTTCCATCCTGATCTCCCCACATATTCGGGTAAAACTCTTTATGATTTTGATAACCAGATAACAGCCCCTTTACATGGATTTGCTGATGCTGATGACTATTATCAAAAGTGTTCCAGCTTTTACTTCATGGATCGAATAAAGACGGAGACACTGATGATTCATAGTAAAGCTGATCCATTGACCCCATTTAAATGGACTCCAACTGACGATATCAGTAAAAATCCTAAACTGTACGGTTGTTTCCCGGATGAGGGGGGGCATGTTGGTTTTTGGTCTAAACCTCAGGGATGGCTTGAAACAACCATTGCTGATTTCTTTGAATCATTTAAATCGAACGGGAAAGCATATTCAATTGTAAAGTAGTTAAACGAATAATTTTAAAATCATATGGTTGTAATTATAGGTTCCGGTCCCATTGGACTTGCCGTCTCCATTGAATTGAAAAAAATAGGCATTCCTTCCATCATCATTGAAAGGGGAGCGTTGGTTAATTCAATTTTTCATTATCCAATCAATATGACCTTTTTTTCCACCTCTGATAAACTGGAGATTGGTAATGTTCCATTTATCTCTCATGGTCCAAAACCCACACGAAGTGAAGCACTGGAATATTATCGTCGTGCCGCTGAACATTATAAATTGGATGTGAAGCTATATGAAGAGGTTACAAATGTAGAAGGAACCGATGGCTCTTTTATCGTTACCACTGATAAAAGTTCGTATAAAGCCAGTAAGGTAGTGCTGGCGACCGGGTTCTACGGACGTGAGAATCGTATGAACATCCCCGGTGAAGATCTTCCTAAGGTCACGCACTATTATGACGACCCTCATCGATATGCCTGGCAAAAAGTACTTGTTGTTGGCGGGGGAAATTCAGCTGCGGATGCTGCCCTGGAAACGTGGCATTGTAATGCTGAAGTGTCGGTACTGGTAAAATATGACACTCTTAAATCATCCATAAAGTATTGGATCAAACCTGATATCGAAAATCGAATCAAAGAGGGATCGATTAAAGGCTATTTTAATTCAAAACTTTTAGCGATACGAGAGAATGAGGTAGATATTGAAACTCCTGAGGGACTGATTACGGTTCCAAACGATTTTGTTTTGGCCATGACCGGTTATCAGCCTCATTTTGATTTGATGGAGAAGCTGGGTATTGATTTAACAACTGATGGAGTCAAAATGCCGGTTTATGATTCGGATACACTTGAAACGAACCGTAAAGGACTTTATGTAGCCGGTGTTGTTTGTGGGGGGATGGATACCGGTAAGCTCTTTATCGAGAATAGCCGTGTTCATGCTGAACAGATTGCACGGCATATTGAGAAGAGTGAAAAAAAATAGGGCAAGCGACCCATATCACGCCGCTACGACCTGCTACCGCTGCTGCCTTCCGACCCTGACGGAGTTCACAAGGAGCTGGCTGTATGGAACTTGCCCCGAATTTTTTTGAGTGGGCGAAGCACTGCTTCGCAATATCAACGTCTAGATCTTAAACCTAACCATTTCTTACTGCGGAATCAACGCTCCCAATACTCGCACATCCGTGGAGCTACGGGGGCGAAACACTGTTTCGCAATATCAACGCCTAGATCTTAAACCTAACCATTTCTTATTGCGGAATCAACGCTCCCAATACTCGCACATCCGTGGAGCTACGGGGATTCGAACCCCGGACCTTCGCGCTGCCAGCGCGACGCTCTAGCCAACTGAGCTACAGCCCCAAGAACAGTAAAGATATGATCTTTATTGCTTAGATGTAAACGTCTTTTACTCTAAAAAATTCATTAACAAAAATAAAAAACGACTTTAAAAATATCTCGCCACACTAAAACCAATAAAAGATCCGGGGCGATCCAAACGTTTAGCAAAATCCAGTCGAACAAGTCCAAATATCCCATTCAAACTGATTCCCACCTCGGAATGAACACCATCCGACGTAAGCAGAGAATCAGGGTAATTTCCATCCGCTTCAGCATAGCCTGCACCGCCGAAAAGGATCACACTCCAATTTTTTTCAACCAAATAACGCAGACCCAACAACTCAAATGGGATCGTTCTGAAATTGTGCTCCGCTGTGGCAAGCCAAAACCTGTTACCTTCATAGGGTAAACTGTACCTGGTTTTTATGGAACCAAAAGGCGTAAACCGATTCATCGAGCCATCAATAGCCCCAAATCGTTGAAGAGGAAGATCACCTGTTGACGTTCCGGCAGTCAAATGAAAGTCGAGTGTGTTTGCAAAGAGACGTCTTTGATAAAACGTATTCATATTCCAATCAATCTTTACAGTGTGTTTTGAGAAGTTAAAATCACTACCCATGGAATCGTCGCTAAACTCACTTATCAAACGTATCTGACGTTTTCCTGTGAAGCCGTAATTTTGAGGCTCAACATTATAACCCAACTCCATTTTTACAGATTGAAGAGTGCCATCTTCAATTGCAATATTTTCTCTTCTAGGATCATGATTTCCAAATAGACTGTTATCATACACTTCAATATTATCGAACGAAGATTGAAGTTCTCTTTGAAACATGACGGTAAAATCCGTTCGCGGCAAAATACTTTGCATTCTCAATCCTGCTGTCAATTTCTTGTTCCGGAAGTAGTCAAAATAATCCTCTCCGCCGATGAGTGTATTAATGCTGCCAAAGCCCAATCTGTAGAGTTCAGATTGATATCTGGTGTCGGTTTTTTGTTCATAACCGGCCAATAAATCTATGGCACTTCTATTCAGATCAAAAAGTCTCTTTGAGAAAGACATCCCATAGTCCCAGTTTTGACTATGAAAACTATATCCTGCGAAAAAATCTGTACGCAAACCAAAATCATCAAATCTCTTTTGATAGTTAAGACCGATATGATGTCCGTCCACTCTGTTATATCTCCATTTGGGTGTAAAACCATTCGGAATAATACTACTCAGACCCGATCTCTCACTATCATCTGTCTCATCAACTTCAATCATTTTGGCCAAAAAACCTTCCGGTTTAAAAGCCTCCTCAATCGTTTTTGTACTGTCGATGGTTTCATACGCCAACATCTCCTCTTCAGTCAGAGGAATCGGTTCTGATGATAACTTTTGACCTTCAATTTCTAAAGAATCCGCACGTACTATAAATTCATCATTGGAAAAAATTGAGTCCGGTATGCTTGTATTGATTTCATAGTCGGACAGACGAGAAATCTGATTAAATTTCATGGATGGAAACTGTAATCCTATCATTCCAATGCGTAACAATCCTTCAATTCTCATATCAACGGGAAGCCAGTACTCTCCACCATAATTACTGAATTGTTGTTTATATGCCAGATTAAAATCCTGTATGGGTGGCGGGAAACTTACGACATCATTTGGCTTTAATTCCACCTCAAGTAGTGCATAATCACGACCCAATACCCATGCGATTCCTTCAAATAGTGGTTGTCTTGTTCTTTTAGGAATCACCTCAATTTTATAGAGGGGCTTACCGTCCATCTGTTGAGTTTCCAATAGTCTGAAACCGTAATATCGGGTGGCATTGGGGTGTGTGATCCCCACAAGATTGTAACCCGCAATTTCAATATTGTCATCATAAAAGTTGGGTAGATATCGTACACCTGCAAAGTTGTTATCTTCAGAGATATTCATTGTCTGTCTTCGGGTAAGCTGGACTTCCCGATGTCCCTCAATTCGATCCCAATAGGCATTGGAGCTGCTCTCTGTAATGGATACAATGGATGTATCATTGCTTAATGATTGCCGGGTATATGCATCCACCTGATAGTTATTGAGTGTCGATCGCCAGATTTTTTTACGTTCAATCACCATTTCCATAATCGAAAGACCCGGATCTTCGCCCGTAACAGTGATCTCACCTAAAATGGCAATAGATGGAACCATCTCAATCGATATTTGTGATTCCGGTACACTTTGCAGTGTAAGTTCTTTGGTTTCGAAACCGATATATCTGAACTGAAGTGTTACCGGTAAAGAGTCTACAGAGAGACTAAAAAACCCTTCATTGTTTGTGATTGTCCCACGGTATGAATCAACAATCAATACGGTTGCAGCCGGTAATCCCTCCCCTGATTCAATTTCGGTTACGCTTCCGGTGATTTCAACTTGGGAAAAGCTTCTTTCTGATACGAAAAGAGTGAAAAGGAAAAGAAATAGTATAACTCGCATTAATGAACTCTCATAGAATGTAATTGTTGGTCCGATAACAACAGTACGAACAATATATTATTTCGTTTCAATCTTAATGATGAGATATGGAAAAAGATTGAAAATCGTTGAAAGAATCAATTCGGGTTGATCAGTTCAAACTTTCGAGAACAACAGCGGGCTCTAGTGGGCTAACCACAACTTCATCAAAACGATTAAATAGAATTCGATTATCCGTGTGTACAATATATCTCTCGCCATTACACTCTACGTGATAGGTGATATCATGTCCCCTGAACTCACGGGCAACTACGATCCCTTTGGTGCATCCGTTAGAATTCCCGTTGGGTTTGGTTATTGTGAGATGTTCCGGCCGTATTGAACATGTGATTTGGCCTTTCGCACGACAATTTAGTTTAAGAGAACCTAACTCTGTATCAATCGTGTCTGTATCATTTACTTCTGCTTCGAAAATATTGGTTCGACCTAAAAATTGAGCCACAAATTTAGTCTTCGGTTTGTAGTAAACCTCTTCAGGAGTTCCAATTTGTTCAATTCTGCCATTATTCATTACGGCAATCCGATCCGCGAAAGAGAGGGCTTCTTCTTGATCATGAGTCACTAAAACAGCACTCATTCCTGCTTTTTTCAGAATGGATCGAACTTCTTTTCGAGTTGTATCGCGTAACATTGCGTCCAGATTTGAAAAGGGTTCATCCAACAGTACTAATTTCGGTTCCGGAGCAATCGCACGGGCAAGAGCGACACGTTGCTGTTGCCCGCCGGAAAGTTCGGCCGGACTCTTGTGTTTATGATCTCCCATCCCTGTTCTACAAAGTACTTCTTCTGCAAAAACCTTTCGCTTAAATTTGGGCAAGTCAGTTAATCCAAAGGCTACATTATCCAGAGCAGTCATATGGGGGAAAAGAGCATAATCCTGAAATACGAATCCGATACCTCTTTTTTGTGGTTGAAGATGAACATCTCTTGATGATAACAACACACCATCCAGAAAAACTTCACCGGCGTCAAGTCGTTCAAATCCGGAGATAATACGCAGTGTTGTTGTTTTTCCACAGCCACTGGGGCCTAAGAGTGCGACAATTTCGTTCTCTTGCACATCAAAAGATGTCTTTTGTACTACAGGAACATCCTTTTCGAACGATTTTTCTATATGTTTTACTTCAAGAAGCAATATATCTCCGTTAGACGATTGGGTGATATTGAGCGGATCGCTTATTTATACTCAGTCTTTATAAGCTAAAGAATTTTTTGGTTCTTTGAAATGATTCTTATGCAAATTATTCCCAATTTTAATGTTGTTCGTCTTATAATCTACAAGGATCAAACAGTAAAAATTTGTATGTGTGCAGATAAATTAAACCCCTGTTCAGGGGTTTGGGAGTTGCGGCATTAGCAACCCCAATTTTGCAATTGGGGTTATTTATATTTAACCCTAAGGGGTTATTTTTGACAAGACCACATCCAAAAGTTTGAAATGCTATCAGAATCTGAAATTCACTCCTATTGCAAGTCGATTATAGTTATCATAGCGGATTTCATCCGTATCAACAAGTTTACTGTATCGGAATTCAATAAATGGTTTTAGGTAAGGAAGTAGAGTTATCTCTGCGCCTCCCAATCCATTCCAATAAAAATTGTCCATAGAATTATTCTCCTCACTATACCGTTCAGTACCGATGCCGGCGCCAACATATGGTTTTACTAGCCCAAGTTTTACACCGAAAACCAATGCAGCTCCATAATCATAGACATCAACCGGTGTATTGATAGCCGAAGGGTAAATACTTTCTGCGTTCTCATCACTAAACCAACTGAAGTGTCCACGCAAATTTAAATCAACAATAGGTGCTTTTGATAAAAGCTCCCTTTCAAGTTTAATGCCTACACCTGTTGTGGGATCTTCATCTCTGATTTCAACACCAGCTCCAATTCCCCATTGAGCATATGTATTATCCGCATTGATTAATTGTGTTGAGAAAAGTCCAATGATGAGTATTAGTATCTTTTTCATAGTTCAGTTATTTTTGAAATGTGTTCAGTTTAATAAACCCTGCTACCTGCTTTCACATTTTGATTTAATGATTATGATATGATTCCTACATGTCTAATTATAAAAAGTTTCAATTATTCGAGCCATTATTCCCAAAATTATCGATTCTATTGAGAAAAAGCGCTTCAATAATTGAAGTAACAACAAAAAAAGATTAATATAGGAGGTGCACTAATACATTAGGTATCTAGATTTTACTGAAATAATCAGTGTTACTCTTTTAGCTTGAAGAGAAAAAGCTTCATTTATGAATACAATTCTCTCGTGCAATTGAACATTTTATCACTAAATCACTTAATTAACGAATCCATATTATGAATGAGTTAGGAAAAAAAATAAAAAAAAGCAGTGTTTCTCGACGTGACTTTCTTGCCACTTCTGCTGCAGCTACTGCAGCATTTACGATCCTGCCAAGTAAGGTTGTCAGCGGTCTGGGACATAAAGCCCCCAACGACAAATTAAATATTGCCGGTGTTGGTATAGGCGGCCGTGGTGCTGCAGTTTTAAGAGAGATGGAATCAGAAAATATAGTTGCTCTTTGCGATGTTGATTGGAGATATTCTCAGGGCACTTTTGATCGTTACCCGGATGCTCAGAAATATTGGGATTGGAGAGTGATGTTTGAAGAGATGGGTGACGAAATAGATGCGGTAGTTGTAGCAACATCAGATCATACTCATGCAGCGATTGCAGCTCATGCTATGACGCTTGGCAAACATGTCTATGTAGAAAAACCACTTACGCATACAGTATATGAATCCAGATTGTTGACCAAACTTGCTGCTGAGTACAATGTAGCAACACAAATGGGTAATCAGGGATCATCAGATGAAGGTACCAACTTAATGATTGAGTGGATTAAAGCCGGTGCTATAGGTGAAGTGAAACATATTGAAGCATTCACTGATCGTCCTATCTGGCCGCAAGGTTTAAATACTCCTTCTGAAGATATGGCCGTTCCCGATACATTAAATTGGGATCTATTTGTTGGACCCGCAAGGATGAGACCATATAATGAAATTTACACCCCTTGGAACTTTAGAGGATGGTGGGACTTCGGTACCGGTGCTTTAGGCGATATGGCTTGCCATATTTTAGAAGCTCCATTTAAATCACTTGAACTGGGCTATCCGACAAGAGTTCAAGGGAGTTCAACCATGTTGATGAGAGATTCTGCACCCGTTGCCCAAAAAGTTCAGCTAATCTATCCGGAGAGAGATAGTAGTTTCGGTCGTCTTCCTGAAGTCGCTATTGACTGGTACGATGGCGGGTTACAACCTGTAAAACCGGAAGGATGGGTAGAAGCTCAACAGTATAAGCCGGAAGAATGGCCGGGCGGTGGTAGTCTTAACCACAGAGGCGGTGGAGTTATATTCCACGGCTCCGAAGATACTTTAGTATGCGGTTGCTACGGCTCTTCTCCATGGTTACTATCCGGAAATGTACCGGATGTACCAAAAACAGAAAGACGAGTTGAATTGGGTCACTACATGGACTGGGTAAGAGCTTGTAAGGAAAGCCCTGAAAGTCGTGTGGAAACCAAATCTGCATTTGCAATGTCCGGACCGTTTAATGAAATGGTGGTTATGGGCGTGCTTGCTGTTCGTCTACAGGGATTGAATAAAGAATTGCATTGGGATGGAGAAAATATGCAGTTCACAAATATCAATCCTGATGAACGATTGAGACTAATCATCGAAGACGGATTTACGATTGAAGATGGACATCCTTCTTTTAGTCGTGAAATGACTGATTGGCTGAATGCACAGGAATTTGCAAACAGTCTGATCCATAAAGAATACAGAGATGGCTGGAGTCTACCCGATATGCCGGCTTAAGCAGATTCAGAACTATAACATTAATTAAAAAAATATTATGAAAATTAAATCCATATTAAAATCATCGTTGGCATTTGTATTTGC
>JAGXIS010000129.1 GCA_024635465.1 Bacteroidota bacterium
GCTTACCTCTGTGCGGCTTGCAATCTCATAAACTTCAGGATTAAATGGAATAAGAAAACCCATGATAACAGAGAGGATCATCCCAAGACTGAAACCGTAAAATATAGACTTCATAGATCGTTTCAGAAGCTGAATATCACCCAGTGTTGTTGCGAGTGCAAGACCTACATTAGGTCCTAAAATGGGTGCAATAACCATTGCCCCAATAACCATTGCCGGACTGTTGCGGATCAGTCCGTTTGCAGCAACTATACAAGATAGTGCTATCAGTACAAAATACACCCAGGAGAAATCCACGATTTCTTTAATATCTTCATACAGCTCTTCACGGGAAATCCTCCTAACCCTTCCATCGGTTTCATCTTTTTCACCGGATGTATTCTCATCTTTATCAGAATCCTCAACCTCATGTTTCGGAATAGTAGCAGCTACAGGTAGTAGTATGATTCTAAAGTCAGCATTTTCACCGAACTTGTCTGCAATATCTTCCAGAATTTTCTCTGTCAATTCCACATCAGCTAAAATCGAGATGCTGATATGATGCGATTCTGTTTTTTCAATCCAGTAATCAATAATATCATCCTCATCAACAATATCTTCGATCCGATCAAATCCTTTCGGTGGTATTATTTTGATTAGTCGTAATGCCAAAGCTTACTCCTGTCTCTGGTTGATGATGGATAAATTGTATGAACTCATTGAAAATAGTAAATCAATCATGAAAAGAGTCTCAAATCCAAGGTTAATGGCAGTGTTGATGAATAGATGACCACTCAGTACCGGAAGGGCAATCCGGTCGGTTGTCTCCACCGGTGAGCAGAAATCCCAATAACACTACTCCTATTGCCAATACGACAACCAATCCGACAATCCCAAGTTTTGAGGACAGACTACTTTTTTCTTTACCTTGGCAACAGTTTTTATATTTTTTTCCACTTCCACAATGACACAGGTCATTTCTGTTGGGTTTATTTGCCATATTCAAAACTGGTTACGTTCATTTTACTTCTTATTGAAATCACAGTACCTGAAAACCAATATACTAATGGTATCATTTGAATGTTCATTTGATTTATAATCAAATATTTTACGCCTGTTTATCTATTGGAAAATTTAGATACCCATAAATAATAGGCCTTTTATTTACTATTAATCGAGTTCAAACTCAATATAAAACTGTATGACTTTAGTATAAAACTCCTTCCTAAACATCGGGTCTACAGATTCCATTTCATCTGTCTCGTTCATAGCCATTAATTCATTATTTCTGGATTCAAGAGTAGGTTCTACAGTATGTCTAATATCTTCTTGCAGATTAAGAATCCTTCCTATACTTTCGTTTTGATTGGACAACAGTAGTTCAGCCCTTTCTCTTGCAGTATTGATTGCATTGCGATAAGCTTCATCATATATAGTATCCTCACCAGTATTTCCATAAGATGAAACCTGAAATGAAGTTCCTCCAACTCCAACGATTGCCCTTCTAAAGGAGTCAATTCTATCAGTATCAGTGATATCAAATGTTACTTTTGAATTAAACTCATATGGGTCATCACGACGATAATAAACTGAGTTTAATTGTCCGGCATCAATCTCAATATCATCTTCATTCAAACCGTTTTCAGTCAGTAAACCCACCACCCTTGCCAGGTTTTCGTAACCCATTAATTCTACATTAACCGGGTCTGAACCGTATTCTGTTATCATAACAGTTACGGTTACGAATTCAACCGGTATTTGAACCGTATGATTTACATTCAATTTTATAGATCGACCGTTCTCTGCCGAACAAGAAACCATTACCAGTAAAAAAGTATACAAAATCAATTTTTTCATAAGTAGAGATTGTAATTATGAGTGGAGTTGTCAGTTCCGTGGAATACGTACGTGTTTAACAATTAGTACAAATGTCTGTAATTAGAAGGAATTCACTACCAGTAAAACTAAATAATATGAGAATGATGATCTAATAGATTGACTATCTTTGCACATTAGATTTACCTTTGATAATATATCTATAAGATTCTATCTATTCGGATTTTATATATAAAAATACATTATGAGAATAAATATTTAAATTATTGTTAAATATAAACATACATTCCAAATGACACAGTGCAAAAAATAATTATTCTTAACAAGAAAACAGATTGGCCTTTTCAAACACCGGATATAGAGATCGTTACAGCACTTGAATATCTGACGAATCCCACATGGACAAACACTCGTAACGTTCAAGCGTTTAACTTTTGCAAAAACATGGGTTATCAGTCAAATGGCTACTACGTATCCCTTCTGGCTGAAGCTCGCAATCACAGGGTGATCCCAAGTGTCACCACTATTCAGGATATAAAAACTAAATCGGTTGTAAAAGTCATGTCAACTGAGTTGACTGAATTGATTCAAACATCACTTAAACGTATCAAATCGGATCAATTTATTCTCTCTGTCTATTTTGGCCGCAATCTGTCCAAACAGTATGATAAGTTGGCAAGAGAGCTTTATACACTATTCAAAACGCCGTTGTTGCAGGCTAAATTTAAGTATACCGATAAATGGTATTTGCAAAGTTTAAGTCAGCTTACTTTAAAAGATATCCCCCCGCAACATCACGCTTTTGTTCAGGACAATTCAGAAGCTTATTTCAGAAAAGAGCGTTATTACTACCAAAAAAAGGATAAATTGATTTTTGATTTGGCCATTCTCCACAATCCACTGGAAAAATCACCTCCATCCAATGAAAAAGCACTTCAGAAGTTTGTATCCGTTGCTCAAGAGGAAGGTTTTTATACCGAAATGATTACCAAAGACGACTATCATCGGCTGGCAGAATTTAATGCTCTTCTAATTCGAGAAACAACTGCGGTTAATCACCATACCTATCGTTTTGCAAGGCGAGCTACAGCTGATGGACTCGTAGTTATTGATGATCCCGTATCCATTCTGAGATGCGCAAATAAAGTTTATCTAGCAGAAATACTGAACAAAGCTAAAGTTTTATCACCAAAAACATTGATTCTGCAACAGGCAAAAACGGATGATATCATTGCACAATTGGGTTTACCTGTAGTACTTAAACAGCCTGATTCTGCATTTTCACTCGGAGTCAAGAAAGCAGAAACACGTGATGAATTGGAGCAGTTTGCCACTGCTATGCTAAAAGAGTCAGAATTGATCATAGCACAGGAATACATGCCCACCGACTTCGACTGGAGGATTGGAGTTCTGAATGGGGAAGTACTCTATGCCTGCAAATATTTCATGGCTCTTGGTCATTGGCAAATTTATAACTGGGCAGGCAAGGAAGAAGATATTGAAGGCGAATTTGAGTCGGTACCGGTTCGACAGGTACCGGATAAAATCAAAGATGCAGCACTGAAAGTAACCAACTTAATAGGAAACGGTCTTTATGGTGTTGATATCAAGGTAAGCGGTGGAAGAGCGTTTGTAATTGAAGTAAACGATAATCCAAATCTTGATGCCGGCGTTGAAGATCAAATTTTAAATGATGAGCTCTATAGACGTATAATTCTGACCTTAAAGTCACGTGTAGAACAATCCATGAATATTCCGCATGAAACATAAATTACATCTTTTTGAGGGATATGGAGTCGAATTGGAGTATATGATTGTGGATCGTGATACTCTGAATGTTCGACCGATCTGTGATTTACTGTTTTCTAAAATTGCCGGTGAAATTACTTCAGATATCGAAAGAAAACCGATCAGCTGGTCAAATGAATTGGTGAATCATGTTGTAGAAATTAAATGTTATGAACCGGTTGATACATTGGTGGGTTTAAGTGAACATTTTCATACACAAATCCGTGACATCAATGCAGCCTTACTTTCTGAAAACGCCTGTCTAATGCCCACTGCGATGCATCCGTGGATGGATCCACTCACTGAAACACAATTATGGCCGCACGAGTATCATGAAATTTATGAACTCTACAATCGGATCTTTGATTGCCGGGGTCACGGATGGTCTAATTTACAAAGCACGCATATTAATCTGCCTTTCCAGGGTGACGATGAGTTCGGTCGGTTGCACGCAGCCATTCGTCTTTTATTGCCTTTGATCCCCGCTTTAAGTGCAGCAAGTCCATATTATGATGGAAACCATCACGGTTTTAAAGACAGCAGACTCGAAGCCTACCGCCATAATCAACAATTCATTCCAAGTATTGCAGGTTCAATTATTCCTGAAGATGTTTATACGAAGGCCGATTATCACACACGAATTTTCGATCCGATCATACGTGACATCCGTCCTTATGATACAGATGGCATATTAGACAAACATTTTTTGAATTCACGGGGTGCAATTGCCCGTTTCGACCGTAATGCAATCGAAATCAGAATCATTGACATTCAAGAGTCGCCGGTAATGGATATCGCAATTCTGGAAATTATTTCAGAGGTTTTAAAGCAATTTGTAAACGAAAGTCAAAGTCTGTTTGACCAACAATCATCCATCAATACCGGTTATTTAGCCGATTTGTGGAAGAGTGTAATTAAAGAAGGTGGTGATGTGATCGTTACAGATAGAGAATACCTGCAAGCACTTGGATTAAAAGATCCTCTAAAGGTCATGCATATCTGGTCTGACTTTCTTCAAAACTATGGAGAGAGTTTGAGCCCTGAATCTACAAAACAGCTGAAGTTGATCCTTCAACGTGGATCACTTGCAGAAAGAATGCTAAATTCTGCCGGTGACAAACCGTCTTTTGAGGATATTCGGGAATTGTATCATAGACTTTGTAACTGCCTTGAAGAGAATACACCTTTTCAATGATATTATAGTCAGATTTCTCTTCAACACATTTGCAAAGTCAGAGTAAAGAGATTGATTCAGAGTAGAATCGATTTAATCTAACCGATGTAAATACTACCGCAAAATTGTTAAAAAGTCCGGCTCACCATTTCAAGGTTATCTGTAGTCTCACCCATTACTACATCAAACCGAACGATGCCGATAACATGCCCTTCTTCGGTAATCACATCAACCTTCCACTGCCCTGCCTGAATATTACTTTTAAACGTAAAACCTCGATAGCCATTATCTCTTCCACCGGTAATTTGATATTCAATACGATCAGCTGTATCCCAACTACCGGTTTCAGGATTCTTCCATTGCCAATGGTGGGCCACTGATATTTCAAGTTCTGTGGGTGCAAATATTGAGGTAAATACGTATACATTAGAATCAGGAATCTGTATATAGGTCAAATTGTTGCCGCGCCAAAATTTATACCAAACCTCACGTTGATAAGTAATTTCATAATCACCATTTACTCTTTCGACATGGTGGGCAGCAATACCTGTATCTAACGCCAATGGAACAGGCGGTATCAGGTTAAAGTAGTAAAATGAATTGATCATTAAATAAATGCCCACAATCATACCTATTGTTTTACGCTTACTAATCTCTTCTCGTGTGGATGGGCTAACACTGTAAATAAAAGCGATTAAAAGAACGGTTGTTGTGAGGCTGATGATACCGGAAATAATAAAAATGTTAGTGTTCATCTGTTTAACAAGAACGGGGATGAAGAAAGTAAAAAAAGTGAAATTCATGAAAAAATAGGCACTAAACTGAAGATACTTATTGGATATTCTCTGCTTTAGAAGTTCATTTGCAAAAAGCAGAACTACCAGAATAATAAAAAAGAAGAGCGTTTTAGTCATGGATACACTCCTTGAAAAATAAATGACATAAGCGCTACACAGTCCTCCAAGAAAAAACTGTATGGCAAGGGGAAGGTATTTCTCATATTTCTCAAAAAAAGTCTCTTTCCATTTTCCATCATCCGCCACATTGTAGAGATAGAGGCATGCACTCAAAGAAATCATGTAGGTACTTAGAATTACCCTGTCATACAACCTATCGATTCTTCCTAAAGTGAGTGTGTCCCAGATAAAACCGGTCATGAAGAAAATAACAGGCAGATATTTCTGGTTGATTCGAAAATAGGCCTTAATGCGATTGAGCATTTTTTACTTATGGTTAGAAAATGAGGAAGTTTCCACGTGAGGAATGATTTTTATTAATAAGAAGAATTGTCACCAATTCAATAATGAGAATGAAAAATCAACTTCGAGGTATCATCGATTTGTTGAAGTATTGAAATGTATTTAACACAAAAAAATGCTATAAAAAAAGCCGGGGGATTTAGAAATCATCCCGGCTTGGAATAAGTTGTTTAATTATTGGCTTCTTGCAGGCTTTCTACATACTCGGGACTTGCATATATGGCGACCTCAATTCGTCGGTTCTCCTGTCTGCCTTCATCCGAATCATTTTCGGCGATAGGCTCATTTTCACCTCTTCCTACGATCTGAATCCTTGAAGATGATAATCCTTGAGAAATCATATACCTGCTGGCAGATTGTGCACGACGTTCACTCAATCGTAAATTATAATCCTCATCACCTCTTGAATCAGTATGTCCTACAATCATTAGAATTGTGTCATCATCTTCATTAATGATTTGAGTTAATTTTCTCAGATTTTCATAACCATCAGGTCTCAGGCTTGATGAATCAAAATCGAATAGAATACCACTATCAAAACTGACAGCAATTCCCTCTTCAACACGCTGAACGGTTACACCGTCCATCTCTTCTTCCAATTCCCGTGCTTTTTCGTCCATATTTTGCCCAATAATGGCTCCAACCGTTCCGCCAACTACAGCTCCACCTATAGCGCCGGCAGCCGTATTGCCCAATGTTTTACCGATAACAGCGCCAACAGCCGCTCCACCACCGGTTCCAATTACTGCTCCTTTTGTCGCGTTGTTCCAGGTCTTACATCCGGAGAATAAAAGGGTAAAAGCTAATAACATTGATAGGATCAATGACGATTTTATGATATTCATATTTATATTTTTCTTTGAGTTTCGGTTTCAAGATTTGAACTTAGATAGTGGTCTTGCGACACCGAGTGATTTTGGATAGAACTACTAATTATTAGTAGTTCTTATAAACTGTTACTCAAATACCGGTGAATAGTTTCCTTTGATTTATATGAAATCAAAACCTAATTCATGCAGGTCGCAGCAATGAAGTAGGTGAAGAGTAGTGTGGTTTCCCCTTCTAATCCGGATCGTGTTCCAAAAAGTAACTAAACATACCCTGTATCATTGGTAGTTACCGTGGTGTAAACCGGTCCGGCAATTAATTCTTTGATCCTATATCGATATTTGGTTTTAAAAATTGCTTAGAAACCATGTTTTCTCACTTAATGCTTTTTCCCAGTGTCGAAGTGCTCCATCTTTAGTGGTTTGTTTACCGCCCGACTCAAAATTTCCACTTATTTTATCAGCTTTATCACCATAATCAAGAATATAGGATCCTTCATACTTGAATATTCTATTTGCAGGTTTATTGGAGATTTTTCGTGCAATATTATGAGCGACTACTTCTGCCTGATGCTGTGCAAAAATTCCGGCTTTTGGCATTGGTTGATTCTTATCAGTGGAAAGTTCAATCGCATCTCCTATGACATAAACATTCTCAAATTCGGTTTCCAATGTATCTGAATCTGGTTCCACCCAGCCGGATTTACCAACCAATCCGGCATCCTTCAATATATCTGGAACTGTTTGTTTTGGAGTATAGGCAAGTAGGCCCGGTTCAACAGTTACTCTTTCATCACTTCCTGTTTTTAAAACCATTTTTTCCTGTTTCCCTTCAATGAAATGATGGTTCGGTTGAAAATGAATATCCTTGTTTCTTAATAACTCCATTACTCTGAATGAAATCTCCGGGATTGCAAACGGCATGGGTTTGTCTTCGGGGGTATAGAGATGAATTTCAACTTTATTCCGAATGCCTTTTTCTCTTAAATAGTTATCAATTAGCATAGTTGCCTCATAGGGTGCTACCGGGGACTTATAGGGCAGGGAGGAGACCAGGACTGAAATATCCTTCCCATCGAATGTTTCTAGATCCTTATGAAAAGAATGGGCTCCTTCAGCTGTATAGAAATTGTGTGCTAATGGCATAAGATTTACAGAATTAGTCTGATCCACACCAAGAGAGATTATAATGTAGTCGCCCTGATAAGTCTTTCCGTTTGAAGTAACTGTTTTAGCCTGGGGATCAACATGTTCAATCTCTCCTTCAATCACTTCAATACCATTGATTTCGATTTGACTTAATTTCCTATAGATATCTTCCGGTTGACGTTTTCCCACCATCAGCCATGTGAGGGAGGGTGCGTATAAGCTCTTTTTATTTCGTTCAAAGACCAAAATATTTGCCAGATTAATTCCATCTTCATTTCCTATTTTGCGGCTCAGTTCCCTTGCTACATTAACGCCGCCTATTCCACCACCTAAAACTAATAATGTTGGTTTCATACTATTCTTTATTTTTAGTTAATGTGTTCATTTCCCTTTTTTCTACAGGTTTATTTTCAGCTAACCAGTCGTCAAAACCGCTATCGAGTCTGTAGGCATTAAATCCTTTTTTGTTCAGTAGATTCACCGCTTCATCAGCCATCAAACAAAGCGGGCCACGACAATAGGCTACAATTTCCCGATCAGTCGGCAGTTCCTGCAATCTCTCCTTCAGCTGATTATGAGGAAGCGAATCGGCATTTTTGATGTGGCCCAGATTGTACTCCTCTTTGGGCCGTACATCGATAAGGTACACTTCATTGGATTGTATTTTTTGCAGCAATTGATCACTGTTGATCAGATATAACTGATCTTTTCGCTTCTGATAGTCCTCCAATAACATATTAATTTCATGATTTTGGGAAAGTCCCAACTGACGTAGCGCTCTCCAGGTTTCCAATACCCGCTCATCGAAAAGTTGATAGTAGATATATTTCCCATCTCTGGTTGTATCCACCAAACCCGATTTTTTCAACACTTGTAAATGTTGTGATGCATTTGCAACAGACATATTCGCATGTTCAGCAATGTACTCTACCGAAAAGGAACCTTGAGCTAGCAAATCCAAAATCTCAAGACGGTGATGGTTACTTAGCGATTTTGTTACGAGTGCAAGCTGTTTGTAAAGGGATGATTTGAATTCACGTGTATTCATACTGCTAAGATGATTATCATTCAAAGATTTTATTGAATGAAATTTACAGTAAACCCTGTTAACAATCAAGATTGTTATTGAATGATAGATTAAATATAGATTTGGAATTGCTAGTATAGAATGAATAAAAATCTAATCAATCAGTTTCCGAAATGCATCACGAAGCTGTTCTGTACCACTTTGTACGGCGCTCTTAAGTGCCTCAGAGGCCACATCTTCTGCAATTTCCATGATCACTTCCTCTAAGGCCTCACGTCCGCCTCCCCTACCCAGATCATGAAGTTCTACAGAAGCCACTTCCACCTCTACGGAACGTTCACCTCCAATTTCGGTAAAGAGTTCCGCTGAACCGTCAGTCATTAAAAAATGATCGATCACAAGTTTGGTATCGGTGGCCTCACCGATGGGGTAATTCCTGATGCTCTGCATTATCGATAGAATATTATTTTCCGGGAGTTTCTGTTCTACAAAAATCCGGGGAGAAGTGATAATAATCTCATGAACAATCACTTCATCCGTAAATAGAGAGAGAGGGTCTAATTCGATAAAGAAATCATCTGACTGAAATGCATATGGTTGGTTATAATCATCAGGATTTGCTACTCGGAAACCACTTAACATACCTTTGCCCGAAAATGGTGAAATTGATACATTCTCAACAGTAACGGTTGTTCCGGTTATCTCAGTACCGATTTCTTCAATTCCTGATTTTACTATTGAGTTGATACTGAGCATCGCTACCAGAAACAGAATGATAAGTATGGTTAAAATACTACCCGCAACGATGGTAAATTTTTTCATGGTTTTATGAGCTCAAATTCATACTTATCTAAATGTAGAAAAACTCAACCAATTGTAAAAATGACTACATTTTCGTCGAAGATTATTTCCTGCAATACATAACATTATAGTTAGCAGGCATCTAATAAAGAGAAGAGTTATTGTTTTTTTGCTGATGGTTAAGACCGAACTCAGTTTAATAAGAACTCAAGTGAGACTGAATTCTTAAACTTTAGAGATCGTCAGCATGTTCTCCGGTTGCCAGATAAATAATTCGTTCACAAATATTGGTTACCCGATCACCTACACGTTCCAGATTATGAGCTACCCATATCAGATACGTGCTTTGTGTGATATAGCTTGGTTTTTCAATCATGTAGGTGACCAATTCTCGCTGAATTTGGTTGTAAAGGTTATCAATATCGTCATCTTGGCTATGTATCAATCTTGCCGAATTTGCATCCTTGTTGATATACGCTTTCATTGAGTTTTCAATCATATCCACTGCAATTTCTTTCATTCTTGGAATATCAATGAGTGATTTTACATGCTTTTCATCGCCAATTAAAATAGTGAGTTTTGAAATACCGGCTGCATAATCCCCTATCCGTTCAAGTTCGGTGATAATATTCAGAAGCGAAATCAGTTCTCGCAAGTCAGATGCAACGGGTTGTTGAGTAGCAATCAGGTTGATGCAATCTTCCTCAATTTCCCATCGAATTTTATTGATCTTTTTATCCTGTTTCTTGATCTGTTTAGCCTTTCCTACATCTTTATCCACAAGTGAGTCTACCGATTCATTGACAGCGTCCAGAACCAATTCTGCCATACGATTCAGTTTATTATGAAGTTTTGAA
This sequence comes from Bacteroidota bacterium, assembly GCA_024635465.1. Lineage (GTDB taxonomy): Bacteria > Bacteroidota > Rhodothermia > Balneolales > Balneolaceae > Rhodohalobacter. The sequence continues at coordinate 10,698 of JAGXIS010000129.1, forward strand.
AGTTTTTCCTGTATTTGAGTGGTCATAATTTTCTTTTTTACTGTCAAATGCTCTCTTTAATGAAAAAATAATTTATCCAAACTTACCAGTAATATAATCCTCAGTTTGTTTTTTTTCAGGGCTTGTAAAAATTAATTTCGTTTTGCCTACTTCAATTAGGTTTCCTTCATAGAAGAAGGCAGTTTTGTCGGATACCCGTGCAGCTTGCTGCATATTATGTGTAATGATAATAATAGTCACATCTTTTTTCAGGCTTTGAATAAGTTCCTCAATCTTGAGTGTTGCCTGGGGATCAAGTGAACTTGTTGGCTCATCCATTAGAAGTACTTCAGGTTCCACAGCAAGCGCTCTGGCTATGGAAAGACGCTGTTGCTGACCGCCCGAAAGGCTAACCGCCGCCGTATTTAAACGGTCTTTTACTTCTTCAAAAAGAGCGGCCTGTTTCAGCGCTTTTTCACACACTTCGTTGAGTAATGTTTTATTTTTGATACCTACAAGTTTTAGTCCTGCTACAACATTATCGAAAATTGACATGGTAGGAAATGGGGTAGGTTTTTGAAAAACCATTCCGATCTTTCGGCGTACCGTTACCGGATTTACATCCTCATCGTAGATATTTTTCCCTTCAAATAAAACTTCACCCTCAACATTCGCAACTCGGGTAAGATCGTGCATCCTATTAAGTGCTCGAAGATAGGTCGTTTTACCGCATCCCGATGGTCCAATTAAGGCCATAACGGAACGATGCGGGGCAGCTAGTGAAATATCTTTAACCCCATATACTTCACCGTATTTCACAGTTAAATTTTTCGTTTCTAACTTAAAATTCATAAAAAGATTACCACTTGTTGGTTTTTAAATTGAAATCCAATTATCTGCTAAATTTGAATTTTTCCATCCACTATGCCTGTATTTTGAATTTATCACGAGCTAAAAGTCTTGCTAAGATAAAAGCAAATATAACCATCAGAAAAAGAATAATTGCCGCTGCCCAACCCATACTGTGCCACTGTTCATAGGGACTAATAGCCAGGCTGTAGAGACGCTGAGGAAGTGTATCTGTAGGACTGAATATAAAGCCATACCAGTTGTTTGGCAGATAATTATTACCAAAAGAAGTAAACAGAAGTGGAGCTGCCTCCCCCGCTGCTCTGGCAAATGCAAGCAGTATTCCCGTAATTAATCCTCCTTTTGCAGCAGGCATCACTGTTGAAAGAACCACACGCCAGCGTGGTATACCAAGAGCTAGACCCGATTCTCGTATGGTCCACGGAATGGATTGCAATGCACTTTCCGTTGTTCGTGCAATGATGGGTAGCATCACAACGGCAAGAGCCACACTTCCCGCTATCCCTGAAAATGTACCCATAGGTTTTACTATCAGCACAAAAATAAAGAGACCCTTTAAAATTGCAGGCATTCCGTTGAGTGTATCATTCATAAGTCTCAACGTTGGATTTAGTGGATGCTCGGGATACTCACTCAGCATCATACCGGCACCGATTCCTATCGGAACAGCAATCAACAGAGCCAGTGTATCTACTACAATAGTACCAATAATGGTGTGTACAAGACCCGTTGCCTGACCTTGAATAGCCCTTGAGGGTGAGCCAAGCTCTTCTGTAAAAAAGTCATAACTGAGTGCACTGAACCCTTCCACAAGTACGTGTACCATTATTATAACCAGGGGCAGCAGCACAACAACGGTTGAAATGCAAAGAAGTCCCACCATTATGCGGTCATGAATTCTTCTGCGTTTTAAACTTTTCAAACTACCTGCCCTCCACCTATTGATAGTTTTCGCTGAATGTAAGCTGCTGAAAGGTTAACTATCAACGCTATAAGGAAAAGCACAAAACCAATTGCCATTAGACTTGAGAGATGGAGACTTTCAACGGCTTCCCTGAACTCGTTAACGATAACCGATGGCATGGTGGCTCCAGCTCCGAAGATGGAAAACGGAAGTGTATTTTTATTACCTATTAACATTGCTACAGCCATTGTTTCGCCGATGGCGCGACCGAGCGACAATATTGCGCCGGCCATGATTCCGCCTCGTGCATAAGGCAGAACGGCCATCCGAATTACCTCCCATCGGGTGGACCCCAAAGCCCAGGAGGCTTCTCTCTGATCTCTTGGTACTGCCTTGATCGCATCTTTGGCAAGAGCAGTAGTGTACGGTAGAATCATCAAAGAAAGAACTATTGTTGCCGTTGCCATACCATAGCCCATCGGGTTCCCGAGGATATGGAGCATGTCGGGATAATTGGCTTCCGTCCAAAAGAAAATCGGTTCATAAATAGAGTCTCTGAGCCAAGGTGCGAGAATAAATATCCCCCAAATACCAATAACTACGCTCGGTATAGCAGCAATTAATTTGATCAGGTTATCAATAATTTCTGCAAGCCATCCCGGAGCATATTCCGCTGAAAATATGGCAACAGCTAATGCCGGGAAGAAAGATATTGCCAAGGCAAGTGCACTTGTAACCAGAGTACCAAACATAAATGGCCAGGCGCCAAAAACCATTTGTACTGCCGGATCCCAAGTAGTTCCTTTAATAAATCCAAACAGTCCAAATTCAGTCAATGCACCGCTTCCCTCAAAAAACAATACAAGCGCCATTCCAAGAGTAACCAGAATGATGGTAGCTCCCAGCCCAACAACCACAAAAGTAAATATTTTATCGCCAAGCCACTTGTAGAGAGCGTCAGTATATTTATTCCTGAAATTACCTTTACTTTTTAGCTGCGAATTTTCAGGATCCATTAACGACTTATTTTAATAAAGATCATTTTATATTTATTAAGTATCTAATCGATCAAGCCCTGTTGAAGCAAGAGTTCAGCACCGATTTCCTCACCATCCCACTTAATCAACCGAATCATTGCAATATTCTTTTCCAAAGCACTGTTAGGAATTTTCGCGAATCCAAGTGATTCAGAAAGTTCCTGGCCTTCTGTAATACTCCAGATGATAAAATTCAAAAGTTCCTCGGCCTCATTTCGGTTACTTATTGCATTATTTTGCTCCATATTTTCATATACCAGCATCCAAGCAAAACCGGCAATTGGGTATCCATATTCGGCCGGTGTGTTTGTGAATAGAATCCTTGTATCGTCAGGCAGTTCAATATTAGCCGCCTCGGTGGTTGCTTCATAGCTTGGCTCAATAATATTACCGGAACTGTTAATAACATAGCCATAAGACATGTTGTTTAAGATGGCATAAGTCAAACTATTATAACCAATTGCCCCGGGAGTGTTCTGCACGGCTCCGGCCACACCTTCGTTTCCATTACCTCCTATTCCCGTAGGCCAGTTCACACTGGTAGCAAATCCTACCGTATCCCTCCATCTATCGGATACACGGGATAGAAAACTTGTAAATACATTCGTAGTACCGGATCCATCGGACCGGTGAATAACCGTGATATTCCGATCGGGCAGGTTTATATCCGGATTTAACTCTACCAATTTGGGATCATTCCAGTCAACGATTTCACCCAAGAAAATTTCAACCAGAACCTCTCCACTAAATACCAATCCTTTTTCAATTCCTGGTAGATTGTAAGTTGGAACAACATCGGCAAGTGTAATGGGCAGATTAAATGCACGACCTCCTGTAGAACTTTCTATATCTGCCATTACCTCTTCGGAAAGAAATGCTTCGCTCATGCCAAACATAACGGTCTGTTCCATAAACTGTCGAATTCCACCACCGGAACCGATCGATTGATAATTTACCGTTACCCGTCTGTTTGTCATGTCTCTGTATTCATCTGCCATTGCAGTTACCAAGGGTGCAGGGAAAGTGGCGCCGGCACCAAGAATACTGACTCTATCTTCTGAAGGGGTGTGCTCTGAACTCTCACCTCCACAGGAAATGATTGTAAATGACAAAAATAAAATAAGTAAATAGTTTAATGTAAATTTCATATAGATAATGTTTTATGAAAAAAAATTACTCTTAGCGGCTTATTTCTTAGATTTACGCCCAGATAGAATGATACAAAACCAATGTTACCTTAATATTAACAAATGGTCGTATTTGCATTTATATGATCCTCATCTGCAGGAATAAACCATGTAAGAATAGGAGGCAATTCAGTTTATAAGTTGCTAATTATAATAGCGAAGTAGTCTGAATCTAATAATTTGTGATACTTTGAATTAATCAGAAGAAATCTGATTGAATATGAGATGTGTAATTTTAAAACACATAATATAATGTAGCTCTAAATATCAGATCATTAGTTGGGCTTGAACCATTCGGTGCATCACCATAAATAACAGTTTCAAAATTTGGTATCACATGTAAATTTGGAACCGGATTAAAATCAACACCATATGTCAAGAATGTGGATTTTGCCTGATCACTAAAAGGTATGTAGTCAATGGAAGGACCCCTTGGATTGGCTTTAAACATATGATCAGTCCGAAGGAAAGCTGTCCATTTTTGGGCAAGTTTAAAATTGGTAAAGGCGGATACTAAATCTAGAGTTTCAGTTTGGTCACTGTTGCCGTTTACTTCCAGAGTATTAAATTGAGTAACGTACATGGCTCCTGCATTTATGTTTTCTGATACATACCCAAGAAATCCGTGAATCGCTTTTTGTGTGGTTGATGCACCCGTCCGATTGTATTCACCATACACTTCCACAACCATATTATCGTTAAACCACCAGCCTAAAGAAAGCATAAATTTCTTCCATTTGTTAGTTTCGGCACCAGTACCACTGCCATTCCCAACCATGGCGTGATACTTCAGGTTGCCACCTTCTCCAAGCTGTCCTTGCAGTGCAATACCAAAATCTCTGGAACTTCCAAATTTGTGTAAATCAGAAGGGCTTTTTTCTACAGACCTGTATCCCCATACACTTTCAACAAGTCCCAACGTAGGTGTTGACGATAAACCGGCGATCAAAGAATGATTCTGATTCATTGACCAGTTCAGGTATAAGTCTTTCACGAAAGGGTCAAGATTCTGATTAGTTGAAAAATCGCCAGGACTGTTCATCTCAAGACGAACCCGCGCAGAAAGTTTTTCTGCAAATTTACTATCATAGGCTAAATATACCCGACGGGCCCAAAATCCATTTTTACCTTTCAAATCACCAATATGGTGATTTATTACTGAATAATAGTCGCTATATATCAACCCGCTTAATTTATGGGTAGGCTTAAACTCATTTGCGGTTTGTGCACAAACTGTTGGGATACTAAAAGCAATTAAACTTATTACGATTACATATAAGTTTTTTTTCATTTTTATCTGTATTTGATTGACAGTTTAGAGTTTATAGTTAATGACTTCTTTTTATAAAAACTTTTTCAAAATGCAAATTTTCTAATCTTAATACATCAGGGATTCCCCTAATGTGGGCTTTGAAAAACCCTGAAATACTTCGACTTCATTCGTCGCTCCGCTCCTCATTGCGCTCAGCATGACGTTAAACGTCAAATTGAGCGCAACGAAACGGAGTGTAGTGAAGTCGAAATGTTCCCGTATTAAGGTTTTTCAAAGCCCCCCTAATTTTAATCCATATAATAAGTGGGAAACTGAAAATAATGGATCGAACAATGTAGTAAAAGTTTGATTTGAAAATTTTGAATAGTCACAATCTCGACCAATAACGGCTGAGGAGTTGATGGATTCAGTTAATTTATCTTGGATACTGGCATTCGATTTTAAATATCTCTCAAAATCTTTTCCATTTTTTTACCTTTTGCCAATTCGTCCACCAATTTGTCTAAATACCTTACTTTTTTTGTGATCGGGTTTTCAATTTCTTCTATCCGATAACCGCAAATGACACCTGTGATGAGGTGTGCGTTAGGATTCAATTTGGCAATTTCAAAGAAGTTTTCAAATGTTATTTTTTCATCAATGAGTTCTTGAATTTTTTTATCATCGAAACCTGTTAGCCACTTAATCACTTGATGCAATTCTTCTTTTGATCTGCCTTTTTTCTCAACTTTAGTGATGTAGTGTGGATAGACCGATGTAAAAGTCATTTTTGCCATTCGTTCGTTATGCTCAGGAGTTGGTTTCATGATTTAATTTTTTTTTTTTTGCAATAATTTCAGAGTGGCCTTCTGCTGCATTTTTTAAAAAATATTGCTATGAATCTTAAAATTATGGATCCCAAAAAAGTGTTGGTGTATAATTCAAACCCTTAACACACCACGGAATCCCCTTGCAGCATAGTATGATTCTGCACCATTGTGATACAGGAATACAGTATCATACCGACGATCACAAAAGAGTGCACCACCAAGTTTTCTAATATCAGAAGGTGTTTTTACCCAACTCGATGTTTTTGTATCAAAATTTCCAAGTTGCTGGAGCTCCCGATATTGCTCTTCAGTCAATAATTCAATACCCATGGCATTAGCCACATCCATAACGTTATTTTCTGGCTTGAATTTTTTCCTGGATTCAAGCGCTTCATGGTCGTAACAAAGACTTCTTCGTCCTTCGGGACTTTCTAAAGCGCAATCATAAAAAAAATATTCACCTGTCTTATTATCATGAGCTACAACATCCGGTTCTCCACCTGTTCTTTCCATCTCATAGAGTGACCATAATTTATCAGAATTCGCTTCCAGCCTGGTTTGAAGATCAGTCCAATCCAGACCATTATGGCGCTTCATATTTTTCTCAAAGCGAGTTTGTAATGTTTTGATTAGCTCTTCTTGTTGTTCTGCGGACAACTCGAATTTATTTATCTTTGTCATCATTGTAAATCTAATATCCTATTACTTTATAACAGCTTGGCAAATAAAGAGATCCCTATAACAATTCCCTTTAATACCATTTCTCAAATCTACTGTAAAATTTTAGAAAAGCAAGGAATATCCACTTGATTTGAGGGGTTAAATGAAGTATTGGAGTTGGTTTTAATTCATCCTTCTAACCCTGGCAGGACAAAATGTCCAGTCTCTACACTTCCATCAGTAATTTTTTTCTAGGAAATGTTTAATAGCAGAGTGTAAAACAGGAAGTGTCTTACTTTGAATAAAGAATTTCACACTAGAGTAGCGAATAGTCTTTATTTATACGAACAATTCTTTGATGTAATCTCTTTGCTGAATATTCACCTGTTCCGTATAAGCTTCAGGATGCCGAATTTCTCCTCCTTTGTAACCCGTATATGCCAATATTCCTAAAGTGATCAGAGCTGTTACGAGAATAGCCACATTCAATCCGGTTTCGAATCGAAGTTTCAATTTTTTGGCTGAAAGTGCAACTATGCTGAGTAATCCCATCACCATAGCAAACCAGAATGAAAGCTCGGCTGCCTCTTCGTGATCATGAATGGCATCATGTGAAACAGCGGCAACTTCTTCAACAATATCTTCGGCAGATTCTCCGGTTTCCATTGCCACATAACTGCTCACCGCTCCGATAATGAACAACACAAAAGCGATGTTTCTGATGGATATTTCTTTCTTATACATCCCCCACCCAAGTACAAAAATACCGGTTAATGTGGTGAAAATGGGAATGTGATTAACAATAAGATGAAGATGCGCTGCATTCATAGTACCTCCTTTTTTAGAATTCTTTTGTCTTTTTTACTATTTTTTTCCCTTTTTCCATCCAGTGGTAGATGGTGGGAAGCACCAATAAGGTGAGCAAAGTGGAAGTCACCAATCCACCAATAACTACCGAGGCTAGTGGACGCTGCACTTCTGAGCCCGGTCCTACATTGAATACCATAGGCAACTGTAACTGCAAATTAGCCTGCATTGCATCAATATCGGACGATTCACCCATATCGGACCGAGCCTGAGCAGCCCGATGAAGGTTTTCGAAAAGTTCTACCTGTCTGCGCGACAATTCACCCGATTGCAACGCATAGATAAGTTTTGTGTAAGAAGCCTTCACATCAGCCCTCACTTGATTTTTTAGATCGGCCAATTTTAATTGCAGTGATTCAGTAATCGCCCGTTCTGTCTTCATGCTGTAATAACTACTGAGCGGAAACTCTATTCTTTGGGTGATGGCCCAACGCTGTTCTGTGAATATGTCGTTATCAATACCTTCTCTGAAATAGCTGATTTCGGGATCTTCAATACCCCAACTCAGTACTTGCTGTTTTTCCTGTGCTAGAATCTGATGTTGCAGGATGTGGATTTTCGGATGTTGCTGATAGGCTATTTCCAAGGCTTTATTAACACTCAGTGTTGAAAGGTGGACTGTATCAGCAGGCGCCGTTCCGATTTGAAAAAGCATGAGCACAACAGAAAAAAAGGAAAGAAACATATCGATATGCTTTTAGGCATTTATGTGTTCACCTAAAAACTACCCACTAAATCTGTAGAGATTATGGATTTACCATGAAATTCAATAATCCGTCAAAAAGTTATCGACACCGTAACGCCATTTCCTGCATTATTCTCAGCTTTACACCGAAAACCATGCAATTCGCAAATACTTTGCACGATAGATAGTCCTAAACCCGGACTCGAATAGGTATCTCCATATAACTTCTCTCCTTTCTTGAAACGATCAAAAACCTGATCAATCATATCATCCGGAATCCCCGGACCTTCATCCCGCACAGAAAAAACCGGCCCTGATTCTCCCCTTTCAACTATTGCATCAACCGTTCCTCCTTCGGGTGAAAATTTGATGGCATTTTGGATGATATTATATAATGACGAGTGAATCAGTTCCCGATTTCCGAATATTGTGATCTCGTCTGAATAATTCTTTTTTATGGTTAATCGCTTCAGTTCAATAAAATCTCTTAGCTCATACAATACATCTTTGATCACATCTGCAATGCAGATTTCATCTTTCATTTCATACTGCTGGTTTTCTACACGACTAATAAGCAGCAGTGCATTACTCAACCGGGTTAAACGAACTGCTGTATGCTGAATCTCATTTAGACGCACAAGAGATTGTTTGTTCAATTCCTCCGGTTTGGACAGTATTTTTTCTGCTTTTTGACGGATGATGGAAAGGGGTGTTAGCAATTCGTGAGAAGCATTTTGAATGAATTTCCTTTGATCTTCAAATGAGGATTTGATCTGACTGAGCATGGTATTCAGCGCTCGGTTTAGAACGCGAATTTCATAAGTATTAGGCTCGGGAAACGGCTCTATGACTTGTGTGGGTGAGGAAATTTGCTCTAGTCGGTCCACCGTATCATAGAAGGGTGAAAGAATCCGACCAAAAACGATCTGATTGACTACATACAATAATATCACCCATAAAAATAACGCTCCAAATACACTCAGTAATACCGTCATGCTGATTTTTTCCCAAGCGGCCACTTCCTCATAAATTTCCAGTATTTTAGTTTCTCCCCCCACCATGACCGTAGTTGTTAGTTTCCGATAAGCTTCAGAAACCTCCGTTATTTCTGGGTAACGAATTGTATTAACCGTGCTAAAGTGATTGTTGTTGACATTTATACTATCATCATAAGTATTGATCTCAATCCATTCATACGAACCCAATCCGCCCAAAAAAATAATCTCTTCTAGTGTTGAAGGATCCTCCAGAAGCTGTTTCTGAATATCCTGTTTGTGTTGTAATAGATGAGAATCCAGCTCATTAAAGATGATTGTGTTTACTACATAATACATGCCAAAGCCTGTTACTAACAACATGAACAATGAAAGCACGGAATTACTAATAAGGATTTTATTATTAAGTTTCATATCCATTCAATCTGTAACCGACACCATATACGGTTTCAATGAGTTCAGGCACGCCGGTTTCTGTAAGTTTTTTACGGATGTTTTTCATGTGTGAACTTATGAAATCAAGCGAAAACCGGTCGTCAATTTTGTTGCCCCAGATATGCTCAGCAAGGGCTATACGCGTAATGGTCTTATTTTTATTCAGCATGAGATATCGCAGCAACTTGTATTCAGTATCAGTTACTTCCAATGGCTGACCTTCAAAACTAACCTGCAAATGATCCAGGTGCACCGACAGCCTACCGGTGTTAATAACATTATCCCTGATTTTGAATTTGCGTCGCAGCACAGCATGTATACGGGCACGCAACTCCGGCATAGCAAAAGGTTTGGAAAGGTAATCGTCGCTTCCCAATTCCAACCCCTGAACACGATCCTCAAGTTCTCCACGTGCTGTTAAAATAATGACTGCCGTATCTTCATTTGAGTGACTATGCTTGATCATATTTAACAAATCAAGTCCGTCGCCACCGGGCAGACTCAAATCCAACAGCACCAAATCATACAATTCGCTGGCAATCAAGCCATTTGCCCGGAGAAAATTAAGTGCGGTATCTACGGTAAAATGCTCTTCCAGCAGCTGCTCTTCCAGCTCCCTGTTCAGCAACAATTCATCTTCTACAACTAATGCTCTCATTTCATTCCCTTGTGTGTTCTTGACTGACTTTTTCGGTTTCTGTGTCATATACTAATAAACCTTCTTCATTATCATTAAGACGTCCGGCACAAATTCCTGATTTAGTCCAAGCGGCACTTTGTCCGACACTATCAATATTGTCACATTTACCAATACAGTTGACCATCAAAACATGCATATTGTATTCTTTGGCAATCTTTGGATAGTAAATTAACCCCTTTTCTACTCCACTTTTTGATTTAGCCACACTTGCGAGATAAATATTTGAACGCAGTTGACATGCTTTTCTAGCGTGTTCCGGTTGCAAACTTTCGTAGCAGATTGCCGGTGAGATTTGTTTATCACCTATATTTAAAATAAGCTGTTCAGATCCTTTTGCAAAGAATGGAAGTTCATCTGAATGCAGTTCCTGTTTGGAATAGATGACACGTTGTTTGCCCGGCTGAAAAATCATCATACTGATAAAGATCTGAGAGTCGAAATTTATGGGTAACCCCATTCCAATTAGTATATTCTCTCTGTCGCTAATTTCTTGAAATCCGTCAAACCTTGAATCTTTGGTATCACAAGCCAACTTTTTCGCAAGTTTGGGTTCGTAACCAATTAATGAAAGTTCAGGGAAAAATATTGCTGATGCCTGCAAAGAAACAGCCCTTTCAATGAAAGCTTTATGTTTGATTATATTCGCAGATACATCACCAATTTTTGGTTTTATTTGAGCTAAACATAATTTCATACTATGTGGTGATTATCCAAAATGTGAACTCTTCTGAGAGCTCAATAATGATGGTTAAGTGTTCTTATCCAGATGATACCGAAGTGCCATCCTGATGCATATCATTAATTACAGTTTAATAGGCAAATCTAATTATTTTAATAATTTAAAATATCCTGATTTCTCCTATTCAGTAAATAATTAATCAATGAAAATCGACTACTTACACGTTTAACCTAAAATGTTTGGGCAAATATAGAGTCGATTTTACATTATTCCTCAACTTGATTCTTAACCCATTTTGCTATTTCATTTAGTGCAATCGGCGAAAATGTCTGTTCTATTTCTGCATACTCAGTCATAATTCCGGTTTCACTTTCTTGAAACATGTGATTGAGCCCCGGTAGTTCTATAATAGTAAATTCTTTATTTTCTGCCTCTTCCAAAGCATGTTTAATGGGTGGGTGATTCATTTCTGGGGGCACTTGAACGTCAAGAGAGCCAATCAATGATAGAACAGGAATTGCTGTCTCTTATACACATCTCCGAGCCCACGAGACGCTCA
>JAGXIS010000130.1 GCA_024635465.1 Bacteroidota bacterium
CATCAGGATTAATGGAGGTGAACAGACCGGTTTCCTTTGCTTTGTTTCCGAATCGCCAATCAATATCGAGCCTCCACGGACTGGCATTGATTTCTATGGCAACACCCTGTTCTACGGCCCACTCAATCATCTGATTAAGCTCAATATTACTGCCCTCCCGTTTAAGAAGCAGGCGTCCGGTTGGGTGACCCAAAATCTTGGTAAAGGGGTTTTCAATCGCTTTTTTGAACCGATTCATCATCTTGTCATGAGGCATCTCAAGAGCACTATGTACACTCGCGATCACAAAGTCGAACCCTTCCAGGATCACATCGGGATAGTCGAGTGAACCGTCTCCCAAAATGTCTGATTCCATTCCTTTAAAAATAACAAAATCATTTCCGTTTGATTTAAAGGATTCATTCAATTCATCAATCTCATTCCATTGTCGCTTAACATCATCGATAGAGAGTCCGCCTGCATAGGCTGCCGATCGGGAGTGATCAGAAATCCCGAGATATTCATAACCCCTTTCCAAACACGCTTCTGCCATCTCTTTAATACTCTGTTTACCATCACTCCAAGTACTGTGAGCATGAATCACTCCTCGGATTTCAGACTCTGAAACCACCTCCATTGAATCATGTTCAGAATAATACTCAAATTCACCTCGGTCTTCACGGTGAGCCGGCGGTACGTAGTGAAGATCCAATTTTTGATAGATCTCTGTTTCGGATGATGTGGGAATCGGCTGATCAAAATCGGTCTCTTTATCTTCATTGAGCTTAAAAAGGCCATATTCATTCAGCGCCATACCGCGTTCACGTGCCTTTTGTCGCATCACAATGTTGTGCTCCTTGCTTCCGGTAAAATACATGAGTGCGGCAGGATACTCCTCAGGTTTCACAATTCGCAGGTCGACCTGTCGGCCGTTTTCTGTCCGTACAGAACATTTTGTATCACCCCTACCCAATATTTCAACAACCAGATCGTGCCCTGAAAAAGCGTCAAAGATGGACGATGCTTCCTTTGGATCGGCCGCCGCTATAATATCGATATCGCCAATGGTCTCACGAAAACGTCGCAGGGATCCGGCAATTTCGCACTTCTGAACACCGGCTAGGTTTTTAACAAACTCAAAAACAGGTTCAGCGATTTCAAAAGCCTGATCGAGGCGAGCACGTTCACCAAATTTCTCCAGATATTCGATCGATTTGATGATTTTGTCGGCAGATTTTTGACCCAACCCCGGCAGATCCGCTACGGCACCACTTAGGCAAGCCTCCTTCAGTTCGGTAATCTCTGTAATACCCAATTTCTTGTGGATTTTGGCTATGTTTTTGGGCCCAAGACCGGAAATATTGAGCCACTCGATCAATCCTTTTGGCACTTTTAGTTTGAGTGCTTCAAGAACCGGCATTGTTCCCGTTTCCTGAAACGCTTTGATATCCTCAGCGATCGATTTGCCAATTCCTTTAATATCAGTTAGAGTATCCTCCTCGATATGTTTGGTGATCTCTTCGCTGAGTCCTTCGATGGTTTGTGCGGCTTTGTCGAAAGCGATTGCGCGAAATCGGTTCTCCCCGGCGAGCTGCATCAGTTGGTACACTTCACGAAGTTTATCGGCAACATCCAGATTGGTCATAGATCGTTTGATTTAGGTTTTTTGAAAAGTTAAGTATCACGAAGCTCAATTGGTAGATCGGATCACTATGATTTGCAACAAAAAAAGGGTGAAGATAGATTCCGTTCTTTTCTTTTACATATAAAAACTCCTATCTTTGATGCCTATCAAAAGCCCTGGTGGCGGAATTGGTAGACGCGCACGCTTGAGGGGCGTGTGACCTAACGGTCGTGATGGTTCGACTCCATTCCAGGGCACTCTAATAGGCTCATAACGTTGATCGTTGTGAGCCTTTTTTATTATTGAGTGGTTTAGCGATCAGATAGTCGAGTTATGGCTACAATCGACACCATTCTATAAGTAATCGATGAGGGGTTTATTTGTAGACTGATAATACAATGACAGTCAGGTTGTGCAAATTGTAAAATTATCATAATTAATCGCTTATTAACTTGATATGAAATCTGAAATGACATTAATTTATTATCTTATTAGTAGATCATCCTTTAAAATGTCAAAAAATGAAACTCAATAAAAAATATCTATACGCAATCGGCCTAATCGCGATCTTATTCGTTATGTGGCTTACGGTTGGAGCTGAATCATCTAATGAGAATATAATCTATACTCAACCTACTGTTGGATATTTTGAAGTGACAATCACATCAAGTGGAGAACTCCAGGCACAGAATTCAACAAGTATTACCGCACCGGAAAATATGCGGCAGTTTCGCATCAACAATGTTCCGATTCTGAATTTGGTACCTGAAGGTACGGTTGTTGAGAGGGGAGAATTTGTTGCGGAGCTCGATCGATCAAGTTTGTCCAATACGTTGCAAGATGCACAGCTAAGTTTAGATGAGGAAGAAACACAGCTCGAACAAGCCAGACTCGATTCAACTCTAACACTTTCTGCAGCCCGAAATAACATCGTTGATTTAGAATATGCGGCAGAGCAGGCTCAGCTTCGATTGACTCAAGCGAAAGAAAATTATGAAACTCAAGTAAAACAAGCAGAAGCTACAGTTAGAAGAAGGCAAACGGGAGTACAGGAGGAGAGAAATGATGTGGAACGGATCAGGGAGATTCTGGATCAGTTTACTATCTATGCTCCCGAAAATGGTATGGTCATTTATAAGCGTAACAGGGATGGCTCCAAAGTAAAAGAGGGAAGTTCAATCAGTGCCTGGGATCCAACTGTTGCAGAACTTCCGGATTTTAGTGTGATGGAATCATTGACGTATATCAACGAAGTAGACATACAAAAAGTCAGAACCGGTCAGCAGGTTGATATCGGGCTGGATGCCATGCCGGAACTGGAGTTAACAGGCGAGGTTACAAGCGTAGCAAATATTGGGGAACAGCGGCCGAACTCAAACTCAAAAGTGTTTCAGGTTACTATCCGTGTAAATGAGGCCGATAGCACTCTTCGTCCGGCTATGACCACAAGTAACACGATTCATATCAGTTCAGTTGATAATGCACTCTATGTGCCGCTTGAATCAATTCATACGTATAATGACATGGATATTGTTTACAAAAGAGTAGGTCTGAATGCGGTAATGCAGCAAGTTGTAATGGGTACGATGAATGAAAATGATGTGATCATTCATGAAGGAGTTGATGTGTCAGATCAACTTTATCTTTCACTTCCTGTTGATACTTCGGGAATCGAACGCAGATATTTGCCTTCGGAGATTATGCAGGACTATGAGGAGACGGAAGAGATAGCTCAACAAGAGTAGTTTGCCAATCCCTTACAGATATATTGATGCTAATTTACAAATGATCGTCTTTTGCTAAAAAAATTAATCTACAATTTTGATATTGCTCTTGATGCCATAAAGCAGAATACCATGAGATCTTTCCTGACCTCTCTTGGTATAATTTTTGGTGTGGCATCTGTGATCGCAATGCTTGCCATTGGTCAGGGAGCCCAGCAGGAAGTACTGCAACAGATGCAGCTTTTGGGGACTAATAATGTGATTATTGAACCGGTAGTGCAACAAGTTGAGGGTGAAGTTCAACAAATAGAGGGCATTGCACAAGAGGAGAGCAGGTATTCACCCGGTCTTACACTTGATGATATGCAAAGCATAGTTGCGAACATTGCCAATATCGAGTCGGTTAGCCCGGAAATTGTTTTTGATACAGAATTTATTCGAAGTGGACGACTTCGGTCCGGTAAACTGATTGGTGTCAGTAAGGAATATTTTGATATTAACAGCTTTAGTTTTTCTTCAGGGGGTACGTTTTCTGATATCCAAGTGACAGATGCCGAACCGGTCAGCATTATAGGGTCTGATATTGAAAGCCGATTTTTTGCAGGGGAGAACGCTTTAGGTAAACAAATTAAGGCGGGTAATATTTGGTTTACAGTGGTTGGAGTATTGGAAAAACGAGAAATCAGTACTGAGAATATTGAAAATCTAGGCATCCGTAACTATAATTTAGATATCTACATCCCTGCTACAACGGTTCTTCTAAGATATAGAAACAGGGGAGTGCTAACCGGTCAGGATATTCAATCGGCAGCTGCAAACGATGGCTCAGAAAGTACAACGAGTACATCGAATCAGAACTATCAACAGTTGGATAAATTGATTGTAAAGGTAAGTGATAATCGGTTTAGTGTTCCCATATCGGATGTTATACGCCGTATGCTCACACGCAGACACAACGGAGTGATAGATTTCGAAGTGATAGTTCCGGAGTTATTGCTTCAACAAGAACGTCGAACGCAGAGTATTTTTAATATCGTCCTCTCTTCCATAGCGTCCATTTCATTGATTGTCGGAGGGATTGGAATCATGAATATCATGCTTGCATCTGTGATTGAACGGATCAGAGAGATTGGTGTCCGAAGGGCGGTTGGAGCTCTGAAGCAGGATATAAAATTTCAGTTTCTAACAGAGGCACTGACGATCTCCATTACGGGTGGGATTATTGGAATAATATTGGGAATCGCATTTAGCTATGTCATTGAAATTACAGCGGGTATTCAAACAATTGTAACGCTTTATTCCATCGTAATTTCGTTTGGCGTGGCTATGAGTATTGGTGTTATTTTCGGTTATTTTCCGGCCAAACGTGCAGCGGAGCAAGATCCTGTTAAATCACTTCATCATGAATAATTTTTTTCTAATAGTTCTGATATTTATATCAATATCAATTTTCGTGCCTGCCGGATTAGCAGCTCAAGAGCTTGATCTGGGGACATTGACTCTACAAGAATCTATCGAAATTGCTCAGGAGAATAGTCCTGTAGCCAGGGCTAACAGGTATTCTCTCTCTTCCAGCCGATGGGCATATGAGTCTTTCAGAGCAGATCTATATCCTAGTCTTTCAATGAGTGGGGATGCACCCAATTATAATAAAAGTATTTTTACGAACCGTTTGGATGATGGAACTCTTACATTTGCCTCCCAGCGTCAATCGGATGCAACTTTGTCAGTCAGTATAGATCAAAATATTTTACCTTCGGGGGGTCGATTATCGCTATCGTCAGGCATTTCACGGCTGGGGATATTTACCGGTGAAAATACCTACAGATGGCAGAGTACTCCACTGATAATTGGTTTACAGCAACCACTTTTTCAGTTCAATGCATTAAAATGGAGAAATCGCCTTGAGCCCCTTCGGTATGAGATTGCACAGAAGGAGTTTGTTCAGGAGATGGAAGCACTTGCCGTTCAAGTTACTGCCGGTTTCTTTGATATCTTCCTGGCGAGAATCAATTTAGAAAACGCGGAGTTTAATGTGTCCCGGAATGACTCTATTTATACCATATCACAAGGGAGATACCGTGTGGGTAATATTGCAGAAAATGATCTGCTACAAACGGAACTGGCGCTGCGTAATGCGGAATCTTCAGTTACAAGATCCCAGATTGAATACCAGCGGGCCCTCAATAATTTCAAAATTTTATTGGGTTACACTACAGATGTTACTCTGAATTTGGAGGCTCCGGATGATCTTCCTGAAATAAGTGTAAATATTGAGTTGGCAAAACAGATGGCATATGAAAATAACAGTGAAGCTCTTACCTATCGATTTAATGAAATTGCTGCCGATAGAGATTTCGAACAGGCAAAAAAACAGGCCGGATTTTCCGCAACAATTCAAGCCAATTATGGATTAAATCAAACATCTACAGATTTTAAAGATCTTTACACGAGTCCAGAGAATAGGCAATTTGTAACACTAGGATTTAACATACCCATTTTTAATTGGGGAAAAGCACGGTCTGAAGTAAATGCAGCACGGAATCAACAGCGTCAAGTCGCAAACAGTATAGAGTATCAGCGAAATCAATTCTTGCAGGAAGTAGATTATCAGGTAAGCCAATTTCTTCAACTTAGAGACCAGGTTCTGTTAGCTGCTCAATCAGACACAATTGCCCAACGACGTTATGATGTTGCACAAAACCGCTATCTGATTGGCAGGATTGATATCACAAATTTATTTATCGCTCAGAACGAAAAAGATGATGCAAGGCAAGCCTACATTCAAACGCTTGGTGACTACTGGATAGGCTGGTATGCTCTTCGTCAACTTACGTTATACAACTTCCGCGAGAATAGAATGATCACATATCAAACTGAGTTTGATCGGTAATTTTTTTATTATCTTGTAAATAGTCTCTCATTACCGCCATGGAACCCGGGGTTTAACAATCCACTCATGAACCTATCGAGAAAAACATTGTTGTTAACACTTCTCTTTTATCATCTCATCCCGGTCGCGATGGCTCAGCAAGAGTATCAAATACCGGAGATAACAGTTGAGGCACAGATCCTTAGTGACGGAACCATCGAACTGTCAGAGGACAGACACTATCGATTTCAGGGTTCATTCAGTTGGGCAGATTATCGACTGCCCAGGGAAGGTTTTGATGAGATGCGTAATATCCGGGTGAGTGAGCAGGGGCAGGATTACCAGCTTACGGACAGCGGTGAACCGGGGACTTATACGGTTACTGAAATCGACGATGAAGTTGTAATTACCTGGCATTATGAAGCTGTGGATACGGAACGCACATTCACAGTCTCCTATGATCTGGACGGTGCCATTCTGCACGGCCCTGAATGGAGTGAGTTCTTCTGGACATGGATCGGTTCGGGCAGAGAAAAGAGCACACCTGATTTTGAGGTTTCGATCGGTTTCCCGGCGGAACTGTCTCCAGACTCACTCTACTTTTGGAGTAGAACTCCCGCAGATTTGATTGAATTATCCCATGAGGGATCTCAACTTTCGATCCGCGGACAAAATATTTCGAGTTCCCAATCTGTACCGGTCCGGATTTTAATGCCTGTTTCCCTTTTTGATACAAATACGATCACGAATAGAGAGCCGACTATCCAACTTGATAGAATCATCGTTGAAGAAAATGAAATCGCTGAAAGGGAGGAGCGTCGAGCAGAAAGAAGGGCGGTTGTTGCAGAGCTTGCACCGGGAATTACCATGCTATTATCACTTGTCAGTATTGGAATCATCATTTTTCTATATCGGCGATACGGGAAAAGATACCAAACAACCACCTATTCGACTGTTTCTACCACTATGGTTCCGGGTAGAGCAGAACCCGCACTGGTCGGAAGATTGCTCTCTTTTTATCAAACCCATTCAATCCATTTAACAGCTACACTTTTTGACCTGGCCAGAAGAGGCTGGTACACACTTGAAGAGGAGCAGACCGAGAAGAAATGGTATCAGTCGAAACCGGTCACAGAATTTGTAGTTACCGCTACAGAACAGCCGTCGGAAGAGACACTGGAAGAATGGGAGAGAATGGTTGTGGACTATGTGAATAGCCGCCTGCAACAAGGTAAATCGAAACTATCTGAGGTCTTTGGCAGCAGTGATTCATCTACTATGAAATGGTATCCGACTTGGTCGAAAGAAGTCGCCAGCGCATTTAAAGAGCGTAAATGGAAAGATGAAGA
>JAGXIS010000131.1 GCA_024635465.1 Bacteroidota bacterium
AATGTATGGAGCATTCACAAGTATGAACAAGTTAGAGCCGTTTTTTGGTGCGTGTTTAGGGTCGCTATAAGATGTATTTGCAACATAAATAGTTGGATCCTTGGGTAGTATTTTTTGATCAAAGATATCATCGAACTCCTTTTTGTAATCTGATGAGAAAAAAACATTATGATGTTTTAATTGATCCCATTTCTTTCTGCAACCTAACATGACTACAAAGCCGGAACAAGAGGGTTCAATTTCTTTCTGTTTATCTCTTTTTTTTTCAGAGAAAGAAGTCTCAGGCATTAAATTCAGGATGGTATCCGTCGCATCGGTATTAGTGAAAAGTAGATCACAAAAAAGATCATCGCCATTTTTTAAACGCACCCCTTTAACACGATCATTTTCTGCCTGTATTTGTGATACAGGACTGTTAAATACAAACTCAACTCCTTGCTTTAAAGCTAACTTCTCAAGCGCAATTGCAATATTGTACATTCCGCCATGAACATAATAACCTCCCTGATTCAATTCAACATGAGGTATAACATTTAATGTTGCTGGTGCTTTAAATGGCGATGAACCATTGTATGTAGTAAATCTTTTAAAAAATTGTCTCAGATATGTGGATGAAAAGAAACTGTCCACTTTTTGTGAAACAGTTGATAGGGCATCTATTCTCATTAAATTAAGAATATTTACACTCTTAAGATCACTAAAATCATAGAGTGGATTGAAAAGAAATGCGTCTGCAGTTCTCTCATAAATCTTTTTAGATTTTTTTAGAAATCGATCGTAGCTCTTTACATCCTTAGGTGCAAAACGTTCGATCTCTTTTTTACTCTTTTCCCTGTCTGAAAAGTTATCAAATATGGTTTTGTCAGGATAAAAATATCTGCAGAGAGGTTCTAATTCACTAAATTCTAGATAATCAGATAGATCTTCACCACAAGTTTGAAAAAGATTCTCAAGTAAAAAAGGCATCGTTAATAGCGATGGGCCTGTATCGAAGCGGTATCCATCAGCCTCGTGCTGCTGCATTTTGCCTCCAACGGTACTGTTTTTTTCTAAAACAGTAACCCTGTAACCTTTGTTTGCTAGCAGAATGGATGATGCTAAACCTCCAATCCCGGCTCCGATCACAATAACGTGTTTCATATTTGGAATAGCATGTTGAAATGATTCTGATAATTCAAATCTAACTCAAACCTCTTCGAGTTAACCGTGATACAGCTTCTATATGATATGTTTGAGGAAACATGTCTACAGGTTGTACATGATCCACTGTATAGAATTCATTTAATAGTTTTAAGTCCCTGGCCATTGTTGATGGGTTACAACTAACGTAGACCAATCGTGGAATTTCCATTTCACAGAGTTTTTGCACAACATCTGGATGCATTCCGGCTCTTGGAGGATCGGTGATGATACAGTCAGGAAACCCATGTTTATCAAGAAAAAGGTCATTAAATGTATCTTTCATGTCGCCAAGTACAAAATCACAGTTATCCACCCCATTTTCTTTTGCATTATATCTGGCGTTTTCAATGGCAACATCTACTAATTCTATGCCGGTCACTTTTTTAACAGCATCAGCCATAAAAAGGGACAGGGTTCCGACACCACAATAGAGGTCAAAAATTTCATCATCCGGTTTCAACTCAGCAAATTCTCGAGCAATCGCGTATAATTTCTCCGCCTGAGCTGTATTTGTTTGGAAAAAGGCGTTTGCATCAATTTTAAACAGGTGCTGTCCTATTTTGTCTGTGATTGTCCCCGGACCGTATATGATATGCTCAAATCGACCTATAGCCGTTGGATTCGGTAGATCATTTACGTTATTGACAATAGTTGTAACCTCAGGAAAAGCTTTTAAAATAGATTCAGAAAGAGGTTTAATTACATCCATATCATCTTTAAAAGTGACAATATTTACCATCAGATCATCAGTATAATGTGCATTTCTGATCATCAAATGCCTTATGTAACCACTTTTTGAAAAAGTATCAAACGCTTCAATATTATTATTTACGCAGTAATTGCGAACATGATCAAGGATGTTGAAAGATATGAGATCTTGAAGATGACACTCTTTCAGATTGAGAATCTTATCAAATCGGCCCGGAGCATGGAGTCCGGCTGCAAATCCACTGTCATCTACAAATTCATCTGAATTTATCTCTTCATCCGTAAGCCATCGGCGGGTGCTAAAACTATACTCCATCTTATTCCTGTAGTAAAAATCAGAATCACAGGGCATGATAGGGAGAGTCATTTGGGCATCTAAATGAGCGATCCGTTCAATATGGGATTTTACATGTTGCTCTTTTTGATCTAATTGATGAGAATAGGGTAGATGTTGCCAGGTACATCCTCCACAAACATTCGCATGAATACATCTGGGTTGAATACGATAGGGTGAGGGTTCAATTATATTGAGAAGCTTCGCTTCAAGGTATCGTTTTTTCTTCTTTATAATTTTGGCTTCAACGAGATCACCGGGAGCTGTGTTTGATATAAATACGGCTTGACCATTTAATTTCGCGACTCCTTTACCTTTAAAAGCTGTAGACTCAATTTTTAACTCAACATCCTGACCTTTTTTTATTGACATATATGGCTGGTAATTCTATTGGTTGGAATCTAATTCTGAGTTAAAAAGAATTGAGAAAGATTCCTTAACCGTAAGAACCTCAGTTAGTTTCCTCATTGTAAATTCTAATTGCTGCATAGTTTTTGTGGAGACGGATTCTAAGAATATAACAGCTGTTTCCGGACGACGTTTTTTTAACGTTTCAAAATCCGGCTTAAAAAATCCGAGTAATGTACAGTCTGTTAAACATTGAGCTGATGATAATCGCCGGATATCGTACCCCATAGACATCGTTCCAAATTCGGATGGTGCAGTGAGGTCTAGATGGAAGTGATTTTCAACGTTTTCATCTATTCCATCTGTTACTGCGAGACGTACATTCCCCTCCTCAATAAAATACATCCCTGTGCCGGGGTCATTCTGATAATAGATAAATTCTCCTTCTTTGTATTTTCTACGATGGCACAGTTGGAGTAATTCATATCTCTCCAAAGGAGATAAATTTGTCAGTAATTGTGAATTAAAAACAATGCTGCTTTGTTTTTTAATTTTTTTGAAATCGCTTTTTTTGAACATGTTATATACCTACTTATTTAAATCTAAAAAGAGTGACCTATTCCAAAACTAAAGTAGAGCTGTTTATTATTGAACCAACCCATTTCGAGATCATGAACTCTAAAAGTGGCGTCGAATCTGGCAACAATAAACTCCCAGTCTAGTCGAAGGCCGATTCCGGAACCTACTGCCAGTTGTTTATAGAAGGAATCTAAGAAAAATTTACCATCTCTTAACAGATCTTCGTCAGATTCATCTATAAATCTATTCTTTGGACCATACCAGACATTTCCTGCGTCCGTATGCCAGGCTACATGCCACTGTGCACCAAAGATATCCTGTAGAAAGATCTGTCTAAACTCTTTAAAGAGTGCGATTTTAATTTCACCGCCATGAATAGTTACTTCATCAGGTCGTATTGAACCGGGTCCTAAACGAAAAGGAATCCAACCTCGAATATCATTGCTACCTCCTGCAAAGAATCTACGATTGATGGGAATCGTCGAACTTTTGCCGAAAGGTTGAGCAAAACCACCAAAAGCACGTATAGCGAATACGGTATTTGGTGATAATGGAATATATCTACGATAATCGGCTGTAAGTTTAATAAAACGACTATAAGCAAGAGAATTAGAAGATATCCCAAAAGGGGAGGGCAAACTCTCTTCTATAACTCCCGGAGTGATGACAAATTTATCAAGTAGAAATGGAATATTACCTGCAAATGCAATTGAGTATTCACTAAAGAATCCAAAATTACGTTTTATTAAATCAGTATTTGAACTACGGAAACTATATCGAATAATTGAAGAGAATTGAGGATTAAAGTCCTGTTCAATACGTAGTAGTTCAAAAGATCCTTCACCAAATTCATTGACCAGATTTTGACGGAATTGTGCAGATGGATTGGTGTCAACAATATCTAATTCAAGCAGATCCAGAAAACTGCTACGGCGTTGAGAATGCCTGAATTCATATCTGACATTAAACCGTACGTCTGAATTAATATTAAAAAATAGTTGATTGGACTGGCTATAGGTTAGTGAATACCGAGTGCGGGCACTTTCTATGAATTGAGATTCATCTAAGGCTCTAAAAGGAAAATTAAGTCGAGGTATCGAATATTCAGCCCTCACCTCATAACTTTGGAAAATAGCCGCACCTGAAGAGGTCCTTCTACCCAATGTATCTCGTGGTGCAATTTCACTGAGTGTGCCCGATGGCACATATTCCAAATTCGTATTGATGCCAAAAGTTAAATTTTCTGCTTTACCAAAAACATTGTTGTTATTGTAATTCAGTCCAACTCCGGTACCAAATCCATATCGTCGCATTCCGAAAAATTCTGCGCTCAAAGAGTGTTTTGGAAGAGTTTGCAGGTCAAAATAGACAGGAATTTCATCTAAAGAATAATCCGCTATGGAACTGTTTTCACTCAAACCAAATCTGGTTATACTTAGATTTCCAAGACTTTGGAATGCATTTATGGTACTCAAATAGGCTGACTGGTCAAAGGGCTCGCCCGGTGTAAAATCTAATCGTTCTGATATCAGATCAAATTTCGATTGAGAGCTATTCTGTTTTTGGATTGTAATGGAATAATCCTCATGAGTATGTGGCTCACCTGAAAGAACTTGAGTGTCATCAAACTCTTCAATCTCTATATCCGGTCCGCTTAAAGTGATATAAACATTCCCAAAATTGTAGGAATTACCGGGTCTGATGGTAAATAGTACATCTATCTCAGTAGAATCATCATCATCTCTTCTCAAAAGTGCTCTTACTGAATCCCTCTGTACAGATGCGTAACCACTATTTTTCAAGAAATTAATGATACGCGTCTGTTCGTCTCTTAATTGTTGGACTCTATATGGCTGATTATACGTAAAAGTAGAATCATTACGCATAGTTCCCCTAAAAATGCTCTGTTCAAAAAACTCATTGAGAACTCCTTCAGACTCGAAAGAAGGAAGCCCTGTATATGAAATTGAGCTTATCCTTGATTGTACGCCTTCATCGATGATGAATGTGACTTCAAACCGACTTTCTCTATACTCAACAATAGATACGTCCACCTCCACATCAAAATAACCGAGGTTTTCGTAGTAAATAGTGATTCGATTTATATCCGTTGAAACCGTTTCACGATCTAATTCACTTGGTGATTCACCGACCCCAAATACCGTCCAAATATAGTACCAAGGAGTAAATCGGGGAATAGAAAGAAATTCACGATTTGTTCTGGTTCTCACTAATGTACTCAAAGCGCTATTCGAGACATTTTGATTTCCTGAAAACCTGACTCTTCTGACGACTTCTAGATCATCATCTTCAGATATCTCTTCTACTTGATCATTTTGGCTATAAACCGGTTCATTAATCAGATAAAATAGTGGAGTAATTAATACGACTAGAAGAAATATTCTCACAAATCACAAAGGTTGAATGAAATTATACACAATGATATACCTATGTAGGCCCGTTAACGGACGTACATATATTGAAATTGCAGAATCATTCAGACAAGTAAATTTGAATATGAAAAATCAAACAGTTACACATCATCGTAATCAAATCCTTCATCTTCTTCTCCATGGAAAAAGTCCTCCTTTCGAATATAATCGGGCCATATATCTTCAATTCCTTCATAAATGGTTTCTTCGCCCTCTTCAATTTCATCCAGCTCATAGAGATTATTAATAGCTTGCTGTGGCAGACCATTTCTTTCAGCCCATTCAATTAACTCTTCTCTTGTTGCAGGGAAAGGGGCCTCATCTAAAGCTGCGGCCAATTCTACTGTCCAAATCATTATTTTTCAGTTTTTAAGATTAATTTTTTTAAGATATCTAATAGTTACATTTAATGCTTATATAACAGATATGGAAATAAAAAGAATGCAAAATTACAAAGTTTTTTTTTAACTCTTCTAATAGGTCTTGCAAATATTTTTTATCTTCGATGATAGCATAATTAAAAATATTAACGAATAGGAAATTTTTATGGGTATGCCAGGTGGTTTTGAGTGGATTATTATTGTTCTTGTAATTCTTTTATTTTTTGGAGCAAAAAGAATACCTGAACTGGCTCGAGGGCTGGGTAAAGGGATTTCTGAATTTAGAAAAGCTTCTGATGATATTAAGAAAGAGATAGAAAAAGGCAAGGACGATCTCGATGAATCAACACGTCCGAAAGAGAAGGAAGAAATCAAAAAATAAATAGCCTATCTACATGAAAAATATGCTCTCAGTACAGGAGCAGCTGTCTTCCGGAACTAAAAATTTACCGGATATTTGTGATGAATATATCCGGTCTATAAATTCCAAAAATCCTGATATCAATGGATTTATCCACTTTGATGAGACACAGGTTCGAAGAGATGCTCAAAATATTCAAAAAAAGATAAAATCCGGTGACGCCGGAAAATTGGCAGGATTTGTTGTAGGTGTAAAAGATTTGATATGCGAAAGAGGTAAGAAAGTCACATGTGCCAGTCACATTTTGCATAATTTTGAAAGTACCTATGATGCGACGGTCATTCAGAAATTAAAGAATGAAGACGCACTACTAATTGGACGTACCAATATGGACGAATTTGGGATGGGATCCTCAACTGAGAATTCTATTTACGGGCCAACCAAGAACCCTGTTGATACTGATTACGTACCGGGTGGATCCAGCGGAGGCAGTGCTGCTGTGGTTGCTGCAGATATGTGCGATGTTTCATTAGGTTCAGACACAGGTGGTTCTATCCGTCAACCGGCCTCTTTTTGCGGTATAGTGGGCTTAAAACCAACTTATAGCCGTGTCTCCAGACACGGACTGGTTG
>JAGXIS010000013.1 GCA_024635465.1 Bacteroidota bacterium
AGTTCACTACTCCCATCTTCTTCCGGGTTAAATTCATTAACGGCGTCGAGGTGTGCTCTCAGATGAGGGTTCCATGATTGAGCACCACGATCCAGCTCAACTCTGGGATCTTTCATTCCTACTTCTGAAAAAGCATCAATAAATCCCGGATAGATCGTTTTTCCGGCCAGATCCCAAACCCGGGCATCTGCAGGTATGGTCACATTGTTTCCAACCGCTTCAATGATCCCGTTTCGGATAACCAGTGTGCCTTCGGTAATCACACTCCCCGGCGCTGTTACAATTGTGCCATTGGTGAATGCATGCACTCGAGGAGTATTCTCCTTCATTCCTTCAATGGGTGTTGTCTGTGCAAAAATAGTGGATGGCAGTGTAATGGATAGAGCCAAAATGAGAATCGATAATGTCCTCATTAAATCCCTAAAATGAGCTGTTTTGTTCGCCTTAATCATATTTATAGTCATTTTAAATTTTTAGATCCATTTTTTTGAGTGGAGTCATACTCATTTTTACTGATGGACTAATTTAGACATCCCAAGCACTTTTTAAAAAATAAATTATTCACAAACAGGTCACACCGATTAAATTTTGTAAACAGAATCCTTTATTGACCCTCTATAAAAAAATTGATGAAAATGTTTTTGACGTTTTGATCTTTCAACTTTTCCTCAGATAGCTTAGTATCTGAAATGCAAAATAGTAAGAGCCGTATCTGTTTTATTATCAATCCAACTGCCAATCGGAAAAGATCCATGAGGCATTTTTCTACCCTTCAAAAGGAGATCAATAGCAGGTGGCCGGATGCTGAAATCGTTATGACATCTACGGATATACCGGTAGAGGAGCTGGCTCGGGAAAAAGGTGAACATTTTGACATCGTTGTTGCCTGTGGTGGGGATGGAACCGTGAGTCAGGTTGCAAGCGGATTGGTTGGGAGCCGTGCTGCCCTGGGGGTAATTCCCATCGGATCGGGAAACGATTTCGTAAAAACTCTTCATCTGGACAAATCCATTACAGAATGTCTGGATATTCTGGTGAAGGGTTTCATCACTGAAATCGATATGATCCGTTTTTCAGGTGAAGAAGAGGGATGGTGTGCGAATACACTCGGGATGGGATTGGATGGATTGGCAAATTATTACGCCACGCAGTCTACACTATTAAAGGGGTTTTTACTCTATGCAATAAATGCTTTAAAAGCATCTTTTTCTTTCAGGGGATCAAAGATGACGCTGAATATAGATGGAGAAAAATTTATGAATGACTATTTGATGATCACTCTCTGCAATGGCAAATGGGAGGGTGGACAGTTCTTCGTTGCACCTGATGCTGTTATGGATGATGGCTGGCTCGATCTGCTGATTGTGGAAAAATTACCTCTTTATCTGATATTGACCTATCTGCCACGGTTCAGCACAGGACCCAAAAAATCGATGAGAGGTATTCATTCTATTCGATGTAAAGAACTGGAACTCACTTCGGATCAACCTATCTATGTCCATGCCGATGGAGAGCATATTTCAGGCGCTGTTCGACATTTGAAATTGAACGTTGTGGAGAAGGCATTGAAGGTCGTTGTTGGGAACTACTGAATCTCCATATACTCTTCGTAAATATAATCCCAAAGACCGGCCAGGTTAGAACCTTTATTGTGTGGATTTTTTGATGTGGAAGACTTCATGGCATCTATACAAGCTCTTTCACGAGCATGATGCATAGCTCGTAACTGATGCTTGGTAGGATTGTCAATCATCTCTTCAAATTTTTCTTCCTCTGACATAAGTTATTCAATTAAAAATCTCTGATTTAAGCTTCTAATTCCCTTCCCCTTAAAATGGGAGAATTATAAAATGATTCAAGTGAAAAAATTGGATAAATTTATAGTCTAAACTTAAGTTTATAACGTAAATCATTTATTATTATTGTCTTAAGAGACGAATTATAATTTGATGTGATGAATTTATTTTTTTCGCCAAATTAATAATTGTCATATGTTATTATGGGTTTTGCAATACTCATGCCTTGAGATCCTGAAATAAATTCAGGATGACGTGGTGGGGTGGAGTAGCCTTAACTTTGGGCATTGCAGAACACCGGAGATCCTGAAATAAATTCAGGATGACTTGATGGGGTGGATGACGGGGTGGAGTTGGTTGCCCTTAATATTGAGTCTACGCTACGAAGCCTTGGCGAAGTTGACGGCAAAGTTGACGGCAAAGTTGAGCAAGCTGATAGCTGAAAATTAACATATTTTTTTAAAAATCCGATTCTATGAATTCACACACATCTCCAAGGTTAAAACTTCATAAAACCGGACCTGATTTTTCAAAAATAGCACTTGGATTCTGGAGACTTCACGAGTGGGATATGAATTTGACCCGGCTTACCGAGTACATCGAAGGGGCATTCGAATTAGGCGTTACAACTTTTGATCATGCCGATATCTACGGTTCATACGGCAATGAAGAACTGTTTGGAAAGGTACTGAAAGCGAAACCGAATATGCGGGATAAAATGGAGCTGGTGAGTAAATGCGGTATCTGCCTCACCACAGAAAATCGTCCACATCATTCTGTTCAACACTATAACACAACAGCTAAATATATTCGGGATTCTGTCGAAAGATCACTGCGTAAACTTGAAACGGATTATCTCGACCTGATTCTGATACATCGTCCCGATCCGTTGATGGATGCCGGCGAAATGGCCGATATTTTTTCTGAACTTATCAATGAAGAAAAAATCCTGAATGTGGGTGTGTCCAATTTCACACCCTCCCAGTTTGATCTATTTCAGAGTAAAATGGATCAGCCTTTAGTAACCAATCAGGTCGAATGCTCTCTGTTACATCTCGACCCTATCTATGATGGTACATTTGATCAAGCTCAAAAAAACAATTTTTCACCCATGATTTGGAGTCCTTTTGCAGGAGGTGAGCTGTTTACCGGAAAAAGTCAAAAGGCCGTTCGGGTGAGAGAAGTTTGCCAAAAACTATCCCAAAAATACAATGCATCTTTAGATCAAATTGCCCTCGCTTGGTTATTTCAATTACCCTGCAAAACACAGGCGATCGCCGGTACAGGTAAACTGGATCGGTTACGGTCAGCCGTAGAATCCACCGCTATTCAGCTCGATCGGCAAGATTGGTATTTACTTCTTGAAGCATCCAATGGACACCCGGTCCCATAATGATCTTTTAAGGTCAAAATTTTAATAAATTCACTTATTCCAAAATCCGACTCACACTTTCCATTCTTTCCCGTTCATCATCCAATATTTTCCTGGCTTCTGCCGGGGATATTTTACTCTCAGGGGTCATGATCGTAACAAGGTAACCGGCTGTAATCGATACAATCAGAGAAGGGATGATTGGATTACCCCAGTACTCATTTCCACCATCAATTATTAAAACAGCCAATGAAGCCAGGAATCCACCGATAATGGCTGCCATCGCTCCCTGCCTGTTAAATCGCGGCCAGAACCGCCCCAACAATCCGCATGTAAACATTCCACTCATCACCATTGCAATCATATTTGTGATATAGGTGATAATATCATCCGATGTCAACGCCATCAGCAGCGCAAAAGCGATAACAACAACCAACGCTATCCTGGAATAAAAAACTACTTTTTCACGAGGCGGTATCTCTCCTTTGAAAATCACATATATATCCCTCATCAGGATGGTCACTCCGGCAATTGCATCGGAGCTGGCACTCGACATCGTTGCAGAGAGTCCGGCAATCAATACAATCACACCGATCGATAATGGCAAAACTTCAATGGCCAAAAATGGAAATGCAAAATTCCGGTTATCCAGCTCCGGATTCATCGCAAAAGCCGCCATACCGATCAGTGCCGGTATGAATGAAAAAAAGAGATAGATACCTCCCGACCAGATAAAGGATTTCCGTGCAGCAGAGACACTTTCAGATGAGTAAATTCTCTGCCGAAATGAGGGAGTAGCCAGAACACCGACAGCGATCACAACTGCCAGTGAAATCGCATGTAATCCACCGGTTTTTTGGATACCCAGAAAACTGATGCTCTCCAAACTTTGAGCTGCAATCATCGCATCCCAGCCACCGGATTGTTCTATGGCCAGTACAACCATCAGTATAAAACCAAAAAAGAGCACAATAACCTGTATGGTGTCGGTCCAAACAACCGCACGATATCCACCAATCACGATATAAATACTGAATCCCAATGCAATGATCACTTTAGCTACAGTTATATCAATATCAACGACCCATGCGAGATACATACCTCCTCCCAGTATATGAGCCCCAAGCCAACCGACACAAGCGAGAAAGATCAATACCCCAACGACATTTTTTACAATCTTGCTGGCACCTGTATAATAGGAAAGCTCTTCGCTCATGGTCATAAAACGGTACTCCCTGACCGGTGCAAACCACCATGCGGCCAGCAGGATACCGGTAGCTCCACCAATACCGTAAAGGGTTCCTGCCCAGCCATTTTCATAACCAAAGCCTACAGCACCAATGGATGAGCCTGTACCCACCATCGTGGCTACGGTTGTACCCAACAGGAGTAGCAGGGGTAATCCTCTGCCGGCAAGCAAAAAATCTTCCCCGGACTGTTGTTTTCGGGAGACCCACCATCCCAGTCCTATTAAAAAGAGGATGTAAAGAGTAAATGCACTTAAAAAAATGGTACTGTTCATAAAAACCGTGCTTTATAAGACATTGGGTTGAGCCCCTCTCACGATTTATAACAAACCAATCCCACTTCTACTTTGCAATCCACAACCAAATCTGCCACTGATAATATTCTTGCCGGTGGATTCGCGCCAAACTTCTCCTTGAATACCTTATTAAACGATTGGAAATAGCGTGCATCCGTCAGGATTACAGTTACATGAACCACATCCTGAGGGCCGTATCCGGCTTCTTTCATGATATTTAAACAGTTATCGATTGCCAGAACAGATTGATCGATAATGCCCCCTTCCACAATTTCACCATCTTTCATGGGAACTTGTCCCGACACATACAACCATCCGTTTGCTTCAGTTGCTTTTGAAAAGGGGAGATGTTGGCCACCGGTTCCGGTTCCACCCTCACTGCCATATCGTTTTATCTCCATTTGAGTATTGATTTAACTGTTAATTGCTTAACGGATAATAAGATAAACGTGCTGATTTAGTCAAACAAAACAACCGAATTGCTAATTGCCTGATTCTTTTCTCAAAAACCGGCCTGCCCTGCCACACTCTTTTGAACCATTTTGGTAACTCAATACTCCATTTACCCAGACTTTTTCGATGCCTTCTGCAGGTTGATCCGGTGTCTGATAAGTGGCTCTATCTGATACCTTTTCAAAATCGAATAGCACCAGATCGGCAAAATAATCATCAGAGATCACTCCTCGATCTTTCAGACCAAACTCTTTTGCAGATTTGCCTGTCATCTTGTGAATAGCTTCCGGAAGATCAAACAGTTTCAACTCCCTACAATAATGACCCAATACCCTCGGAAATGCGCCCCATAATCGCGGATGTGGATGAGGATCATTCGGTAATCCATCTGAGCCGATCATTGTCCTTTCATAACGCAAAAATGTCTGAACATCCTCTTCGCTCATACAGTAATAGACTGCCCCGGCCGGCATCAGTTCTCTTGCGGTATCCATGAGTGAAAGGTTCCATTCTTCCGCAATATCAGCAAGCATCCGGTTACTCTGTTCCGGGTGGTCTTGAGACCATGTAATCAGAATGTCATTTTTATCTGTAACCTCTTTCAGGTTCAGGTTACTGGAGCTCGCTGAATATGGATAGCAGTCACACGCAAATCGCGCCTCTATCGACCGTTCCTTCAGTAGTTCTAAAACCTCATCACTTCGACCCCAGTTTGCTGCACCGGCACATTTCAGATGAGATATAACCAGTGGTACATCCTTATGTCCGGCAGTATCAAAGGCTTCATTGATTGCATCCAGGATCGGTTCAAATTCACTTCTCATATGAGTCGTATAGACACCCCCGGCTTGTGCCACTTCTTCCACCAATTCCATCACCTCTTCTTTCGGCGCTTCATATGCGGTATCATATGCAAGACCGCTGCTCAACCCGATTGCACCGTCAGCCAATGCACTACGGAGCTGAAGCCTCATTGCCTCAATCTCCGATTCAGAAGCCGGTCGGAAAAGGTCATCCATATGATTGCTTCTCAATGAGGTATGTCCGATTAATGCCGCAACATTGACACTTGGTTTTGCACTCTCTACGGCTCTCAAATAGTCAGAAAATTTCGGGTAAATGAAATGTTTTTTTTCGCCGAGAAGATTCAGCGGATTCGGAACATCTCCCTTTAATGTAACCGGTGACGCACTGATTCCACAGTTACCGACAATGACCGTTGTTATACCTTGACTGATTTTATTCAACAGTTCAGGTGTTCTGATCACATTGGTATCATCATGCGTATGAACATCAATAAATCCCGGTGCAAGAAACAATCCCCCTGCTTCAAATTCACTTTTGGCATCGGTTTTGGTGCCGGGTGGCAACAATTTTAACCTACCGGTGGCTGTGATAGCGACATCCGATTCAAACTCCGGTGAGTTTGTTCCATCTATAATTTTTGCCCCACGGATGATAGTTTTATACATTTTATTCTACGAATATTTTTTTACATGATTCAGGCTCGTTACAACATAATAAGTTTTATAATTACCAGATGCGTTTACTTAGCCTGTTTGACAAAAGATTGCATGTAAAGAGTTAATCCTTATTATTTTTTATATCTGAAAGGAAACCATTGCTTTTGCCTTCAGGTCTGATTTCTTTTTGTGTTACTTAGCAATTTGCTTAATTTCGTAAGAATTATTAACTAATCTGCTCTTTGCAATCAGTGCTTTACTGACTGTGAACTTTCAATAAGGTGGACTCAGCTCTTACACACTATGGATCTATTTGATAAATTAAAAGACAGACCCTCTCCTCTCGGACCTTTTACTTCTGACGGTTATGGCTACTACACATTTCCGAAACTTGAAGGGCCTCTGGGTCCGGATATGAAATTTAACGGGAAAGATGTCGTGGTATGGAGTATTAACGACTATTTAGGTGTGGGTGCCAACGATTATATTAAACAAGTTGATATTGAAGCTGCTAAAAAATATAGTTTTAGCGCACCGATGGGTGCCCGTCTTATGACCGGTAATTCAGATGAGCATGAAGCACTTGAACGGGAGTTAGCCGATTTTGTACATAAACCGGACGCATTGCTTTTGAACTTCGGATATCAGGGAATCATGAGTGTGATCCACGCTCTTGTTGACCGAAACGATTTTTTAATTTATGACGAACTGAGTCATGCCTGTATTGTGGATGGGAAGC
>JAGXIS010000132.1 GCA_024635465.1 Bacteroidota bacterium
CATTACCGTCGATGATATGCACCAGCGGAAGTCGGTAATGGCCGATTTGGCAGATGCTTTTATCGCCTTTCCCGGAGGCTTCGGAACGCTTGAAGAGCTCTTTGAAATTATCACCTGGAATCAGATTGGCATCTTCAAAAAGCCGGTCACTATTTTTAATCCAAACGGCTTCTATAACTCTCTCATCGAGATGATTGAGCACGCATCCCACTCAGGATTTATCAAACCGGAAAACATGTCTATTTTTAACGTCGCTGAAACTTTGGAAGAATGTATTCAGTTATCTTTAAAAAATGTTTAATTAGCTGTTTATCAATTGCATTCACTAATCAGTAAAAAATACATACTGTATCACATATTATTAGTTATGAGTCTTCACAGCAGTACAAAATTACAACACCCCTTTTCGCCCTGCCCGGAAACAACCAACTGCGTGATCGAATCCCACACTTTTGATTCATCCTCCGAAGCCCTTTATCAAACAGTACTGATGGTGCTTAACAAAATCAATACTCATAAACTGATGCCAGATGAAAATGCATTGAGAATAGATGCCGTTTTCAGAATCCCACTATTTGGATTCAAAGATGATCTCAAGATTGCCATTCAAAAAGAGTCTGACGATCGTTCTCTTTTGTATATCAAAAGTTCAAGCAGAATTGGAGTTAGTGATTTGGGTGTAAATCAAAGGAGAATAAATCGTATCATCAAACAGCTCAACAAAAAACTCTCATAAAAAACTTATCGTGCCTAAATTATCCATTAATATCGGAATTGTTCTCATTATCCTTGGAATCGTTTCATACATTGCAACATCCGCTGTAAGCGTGACCGCTCTGATTCCTGCTTTTTTCGGCCTGGCTTTCGGAGGCCTCGGAATGCTCGCAAAACGCAACGAAAGCATGCGCAAACATGCCATGCATACCGCTCTACTACTGGCGATCTTGGGTTTGGGAGGATCATTTGGCGGACTCTCTATTCTGATTTCATCTCTGATAAGCGGAGAAACTCCTGAGAGATACGCTGCGGTGATTAGTCAATCCATTATGGCAGCATTGTGTATTTTGTTCTTGATATTAGGGATCAAGTCCTTTGTAGATGCACGAAAAGAGAAGGGATGATTCTGTAGGAGTCAAGGAAATATTCCTATACACCTCTACTTTCTGAATTCTTTTTCAGATAATCAGTGAGTTCATCCTTTGAAACTTGGCCTTTAGCCAAATCCATCATAATGGCATATAAACTTTTTTTATCGGCTGCAAGTTGATATCCATTCACAAATAGAAAAGTGTACATCGCAATCAAAGCTGTTCGTTTATTTCCATCATAAAATGGATGATTTTGGCAAAGATGAAATCCATAAGCCGCCGCCATCCGGAATAGGTCTTTATGGACATACTTCCCATCATAACTGGCTTCCGGTTGGGCTAAAGAAGATTCTAAAAGTTTCTCATCCCGAATACCCGCTTTTCCTCCGTATCGCTCAAGTTGATCTTGATGAAAGGTCAAAATGGTTTCCTTTTTCAGGAATTTGATCATTCTGCCAACGCTTTTAAGACGTCTTTGTAATCTGTGTTGAGTTGTCGGTAAGCTTCTGCCCACTCTTCAAATTCCGGATCCACTGGTCGAAGTTCCAGGTTCGAACCTTTGCGTTCAATGCTCACTTTATCACCGGTTTTGAGATGTAGCTCTTCAATAAGCTGTTTTGGGAGGATGACCCCCAAACTGTTTCCGACTTTTCTAATTTTACCTTCCATTTCTTTAAATTTTCATTACATGTTATAATAATGTTATTACATTTTTATCAATTGTACAACGCCTAAATTATCTACTGTAGTATGATTGTAAATTAACATTTTAAGTGGGTATTGCCGACCAAACCTTGAATAAAAGCCAATGTACATGTAGAAACACAGAGTTTTCACCCCATTATATGCCTGATATCGTAAAACCACTTAAATGCCGAACCGTTTTCATATTATTTTTGTATTTTTTGATAGCAAGTAAATACTAGATAATTGTTCGACACTTTCAATTGTTTGTAGATTCTTGTAAAGTTAAGATATCAATTCTGTTCATCACAGAAGAAATTGAGCTCAAGCTCGTTTACTAAATCCTCTTTCAGTTGATCCACAGTGATCGGATACTGAATACGAAACGGAACATGTTAGGTAATTGAATTATGGCACATCAGGCTAGTGAAGAGACCATTCATTTGGTAAAAGAAATTTTCAGATCTTATCTCAAGGAGAGAAATCAAAGACAAACTCCTGAACGATTTATGGTATTGGAGGAGATCTATCGCTCGGATGGACATTTTGACGCCGATGACATTTTTTTCAACATGAAAAATTCGGGCACTCGTGTATCAAGAGCTACCGTCTATAATACTCTTGACCTTTTGGTTGAGTGCGGGCTTGTTCAAAGACAGCAATTCGGCAAAAATCAGTACTACTACGAACGATCTTATGCTTATCAGCAGCACGATCATATGATCTGCAAAGAGTGCGGTGTTGTCGTTGAATTTTGTGATCCCAGAATTCTGGAGATCCAGAAGCTGATGGAAAAAATCCATGATTTTAGAGTGGACGGACACTCCCTACACCTTTTTGGCACATGCAACGATGTCAAATCCTGTAATAAAAGAAAGGAGAGCGGTGATAAGATTAAATCGATCAGCAGTGAATCTTAGAAATTCGATTTAACTGTAAACTTTTGTGTCTCTGATAAATTTGAATGCAGCCCATCGGCTTCCCAGCCAACCCATGATCATGGCGATAGCTACAGTCCCTCCGATCAAAAAGTACCATTTTCCGAATGGCCATGAGAGAACTCCTATTTGAGGCACGAAATGTGGAACCAGATATTCAAATAATAGATATATTGCGACTGACGCAACAGTCCCTGCAATCAGTCCCTGCAATATACCTTCAATCAAGAAAGGCCTCCGGATGAAAGCGTTCGTTGCACCTACCAGTTTCATCGCTCTGATTAAGTCTCTTTTTGCGTAGATGGTCAGACGTATTGTATTAAAAACCAAGATCATGGCAACAAGTAAAATAAACGATCCTAATGCGGACCCAACGATAAATAGGGTATCTGTTCGGGATTCAATCGTCTGCAATAGCGCAAGATTAAATCGCACTTCATCAACACCCTCATAGGTTCTAATATCTTGAACCAGTGAATCTATTTGAACCACATTGTACTCATCAGACATCGTTAATCGAAACGATGCAGGCAAAAAATTAAGATCGGCAATCGACTCTGAACCCAATCCAAACTCCTGTTGAAAAATTTTGGAGGCACTGTCACTGGATATGTAATGAATACCCTCTATTTCCTGTTTTTGGGATAGGAGGTTTTCGAGCTGACGAGTGGATGATTGATTGAGCGTTTCCAAAAAGACTTCAACTTCGACCTGCTGACGAATGAGTTGAGAAACTTCATACGCATTATATCCTAATCTAAGCAGCACCCCGATCAGTAAAACAGCAATGAAAAGTGAAAATATTGAGGTGAAAGCAGCCAATTTTGCCCTTCCAAGACCTGCAAACCCTTCTTTTACTACATATCCTACACTCATTCTATCATTCTGTTAATTCGTAAAAAGTACTCGTATTCCAAATCTGAATCTTCTTTCAGGCATCGGATAGCCTACCGACTCAAAGTAGCCCAGCTGTTGTACGCGATCAAATATATTTTCCCACTTCAAAAGCACCATGAACCACCGAATTCTCGCTGATACATCCAAATCTACGCGATAGTAAGAAGGATTATCAAACACATTTGTTCCATGTTGCCATCGATTTAATGGTGTGATAAACTCTGCCGTTCGAAACGGGTTTGGAGAATATACTCCTGAGAGACCCGCTTTCACAAATGTCGCATTGTTAAAAAGATAATTTTTCCAGTAGATATTCCCTTTGATCCAGATTCTATCGCCTGCATCTTCCAGAGTTTGATTAACAGGATTTTGACTAGTGGTCAGATAACTTTTATAGGTTCCCGAAATTTCACTTTCAAATAACCTTGAGTCATGTTCCAGCCAGACCGTACCGCTATATAAGTCATATGGATCAATCGCGACAAACTCACCATCACCATTCAGATAAGCTGCATGTTCTGTAGTTCTAAAATCAGCTCTTAAACCTACATTAAAAAGTCTTGTCACTGGAAGTTGCATCGAAGCACCCGCAAAAAATGACTCTTCATTGATCAGTGATTCATTCCCGTTATACAGATTGGATTGCCAATACAAGGATTGTATATCCGGTGCGCTGGACAATAGGCCTGTAAAGACGGAAAGGTGAAATCTGTCGCCCGGTTCAAAAAGGACTCGACCGGTAAGTTCCCCGGCTTGCTCTGTTGAACTAAACGTGGAGAGTCTGGCATCACCCTGAAGTTGAAGGATCCTCAAAATAGGCCGTGATATACCCAGTGCAAGTTCTGTTCCGACCCAGTTACTCTCCGATAAATTTTCTTTGGCCCGCTCATTCAGAACAAAAGCTCTTGCCGTTGCTGATAATTCTGTGCCCACTACACTCATTTCTTGTCTGGCAAACAACTCGATACGTTGAAAATCTGTTGAAACAGAATCCACTGCACTGTTCAATAACCACTGATCTATTTGATAGTGCAGACCGATTTTAGATGATACATTTGAGAGTGTTGAATCCCTGTAATGAGCCTGGATATAGATATCTTTTGATGATTGTTCACCATTTGCATTCCCCTGCAAGGCTGATGCTGAAAAATGATTGAATGCAAACAGTGCCGGATTCGAAATGGAGTATCCGAATGGCTCCTGCCGGTCGATCGAATTATCAATGTAAGCCGCTCTTAACAACCATTTATCATTGAGTTGATGATAGAGTCTGGCAAAGACCTGACGCCCTACAATCTCCTGTCTATTATAGGCTCCACCATCCCTTCGGTCCCAAAATGAAAGCTCCAGGTTTGTCGTATTTTTAAAATTCTGGGTGAATGCAAACTCCAGACTTCGATAGTTATATTTGCTCTCGTCGAAATTCAGATAGGTTCTGGGCTGCGTCAGATAGTGATCTCTTAGACGTGTTCTAGCGCGATAGGTTCCGCCATAATCCCTTTCTGTCATGGTTGAAATTTTGTGAATCGGCAGCCGGTTCCAATTTACTGCACCTGTCTCTTATACACATCT
>JAGXIS010000133.1 GCA_024635465.1 Bacteroidota bacterium
AAATTGCACTGAATTCTTCATTCCTGTTCACTTCGATAACCACCCCAATAGATGGTTGTCGATCAATCCATAATCCAATCGATACACAGTAAATTGGAAAATCATGAGCAAAATTCGCGGTACCGTCAATAGGATCGATGATCCATGTTCTCTGTCCGGTCAATGTAGAATGGCTTGCAGATTCTTCAGCTAAAACCAAATCATCAGGGTGTACTTTTTTGATGACTTCTAGAATAGAATTCTCTGCAGCTACATCTGCATCTGTTACTAAATCATGAAATCCCTTTTGATGAATGTTAATTCCATTCTTTTTATACTCATTAATCGTCTCTATAGCAGCCCAAGCGGCCTTTTTTGCTAAACTTAGATCTTCTTTTTTACTCATCTTTATTCTTTTTCATTGTATATTCAAATTTCTTTGTCCCCATCGCAGGTTCATTTTTTGCAAACTCAGGATCATCATACAGTTCATCAGGTGTTGAATTCTTAACACGATTGATCTCTTTTTTTAAACTCTGTTGAACTTGTGTCAGTTTAAGTCTTTCCTCATCAGCTGAATTTTTTATTTTTTGATAAAGTTCATCCCATTTTCTTTCACAGTAATTTAACTGAATAGTTCTTAATGTAGACTTAGCGTTTCGAACAGGATTTTTATCTCTTCTAAACTCTCCTCCTGTTCTTTTAGCTAACTCTTCACTTACGGAATGACGTTCAAACAAAATATCCGCTAAAAGAGATAGAAAAGATTGATTTTGAGACATATAGAAATCAATACTGATCTCATCTTTACTGATATGACGATTCATGATGTCTTTATAAAAAGCTCGTATTTCCGGGTCTTCGAAATGATCTTCACCTATATTATGACCGATAAAATCTCTCATCTCTTCTCCGTATTGAAGCAATAAACGAATCGCTTCTTTTTCGTAGAGAGGTCTTTTTATATTTTTTGTTGATTGAGTTCTGTTTTTGGGCTCACGACTTGTCTGTGAATCAGGTTCAATCTGATTCGATCGGATTTGCTCTGCTCTCTCTTCTCTTTGGCTTCTAAATCTGTTCTGCTTATTATTTTCACGGATTATCAAGTCCAATTGATTAAATAACTCACGATCGGAGCCTCTTCGATATTTCTGAGTTTTTTGATGCAGATGCTGCACGTAAAATGACCGGTCTAATTCGCCTGGAATAAGTGCAATACTTTGTAGAATCCCTTTTATCACATCGGATCTCTCTGAAGGCCCATCTAATTTATTCTCTTTTTCGGCTTTATGGATCGTAAAGGATACAAAATCCTCTGCATGTTTATTTTTAAACTCTAAAAATGACTCTTTCCCAAACTGTTTAACAAAAGAGTCAGGGTCTTCCCCATCCGGCAGTTCCATAAGTTGAACATTCATTCCCTGTTCCAAAGCGATATCCATTCCCCTAACCATTGCCGTCTGACCGGCACTGTCCGCATCATAAATCATGACGATTCTTTTACCATATCGCATTAAAATCTTGATCTGAGAAGATGTTAATGATGTACCGCTTGAGGCTACTACATTTTTAACACCAAATTGGTTCATCGTGATTACGTCCGTATACCCTTCTACCAGAATAACTTCTTCCTCTTTCCGGATCTCATTTTTTGCAAAATTAACTGCATAAACGACATCACTTTTGTTGTAAACAATCGTTTGAGCCGAGTTAATATATTTTGCACTCTTTTTATTTTCATCCAGTATTCTACCTGCGAAAGCGATGACTCTTCCCGCAGGATTAAATATTGGGAATATCAGACGATCTCGAAATGTGTCGTAATGACCATCCCGCCTATTACTTGGTTTGATTAAGTCTGCCTCCAATAAATACTCTTCAGATAAGCCCTCTTTTTGGGCCGCTTTAAGTAGTCCTGAATGGAATGGGGCATAACCTAAGCCGAACGATTTCCAAATATTTCTATCATAACCTCTTTTTTCAAGATATTTTCGAGCCGTTTCAGCCTCATCATTCTCTAATAAATTTCTATAGAAATACAAGCCTGCAAACTTTAGTACATGCAGAACTCCTTCTCTTTTGTGAGTAGATTCATCATCTCCATCTACTTGTTCATCGGGTATATCGATTCCATATCTATCAGCAAGGGAACGTAGCGACTCCGGAAAACTAATTCCTTCCATCTGCATCACAAAACTAAAAACATCACCACTTTCACCACATCCGAAACATTTATAAATGCCAAGTTTTGGTGTAACATGAAAAGAGGGTGTTTTTTCATTATGAAATGGACATAATCCGCTAAAACCACTGCCCGATTTTTTCAACTTGACGTAGTCTCCAACTACCTCAACAATATCAGCAGTTGCTCTAATCTCCTCTTTTTTGTCGTCATTTATCATATCAAAATGATACCAAAAATGAACCTACTCAACAAAGTTTAAATCTCTTCTTTTAATGTCCAAAATTACATTTCACAGCTTTGGCAATCTTAAACAATGGTAGTATATTTGAAGTCGAAGATTTAATCATATAATTAATCTAATTAACCTGTTTACATGAGTGTATTAGTAGGAAATGAGACCCGTTTGATAGTTCAAGGGTTTACAGGAAGTGAAGGTTCGTTCCACGCCGGACAAATGATCGAATATGGAACAAATATTGTAGGAGGCGTTACTCCAGGTAAAGGAGGTCAGAAACATCTTAATAAGCCGGTTTTTAATACGGTAGCTGATGCTGTTGAAAATGAAGGTGCAAATACATCCGTGATATTTGTCCCGCCACCCTTTGCCGCTGATGCCATTATGGAAGCAGCTGTATCAGGAATCAAGGTCATTATCTGTATCACAGAGGGAATACCTGTACAGGATATGATTAAAGCGAAACAAGTTTGTAAAAATAATGGTGCTACTTTGGTAGGACCAAATTGTCCGGGAGTCATAACACCCGGCGAGGCAAAAGTGGGTATCATGCCTGCTATGATTTTTACACCGGGATCAGTCGGTCTCATATCACGATCCGGTACGCTTACTTATGAAGCAGTAGACCAGCTGACTAAAGTCGGTCTGGGTCAAAGTACCGCAATAGGTATTGGTGGAGATCCGGTTATTGGAACCAATCACACGGATGCTATTAAGCTTTTTAATGAAGATCCGGATACAGATGCTATTGTACTAATCGGTGAAATCGGTGGGTCAGCTGAAGAAGAAGCCGCTGAATACATCCAGAAAAATGTTAAAAAACCCGTTGTAGCTTTTATTGCAGGTAGCACTGCGCCTCCAGGGCGACGAATGGGTCATGCCGGTGCAATTATCTCTGGTGGACAAGGAACCGCTGAAGATAAAAAGAATGCACTTCGCAAAGCCGGTGTAACTGTTGCCGAGAGTCCGGCTGAAATCGGCATTACACTAAAAGAAATGCTTTAATCCAAAGACCGTCGATTCAAAATGGACGGTCATTTTTTGGATTATATGTTAAAACCGTCCGGAATCACAGCACCCTTTTGAACAATCACAATACCATCGACTACTGAATGATGTTCAAATTCACCATCTTCGAGATGTGAACCACCGGTAATTTTTACATCGTTACCAATCCTGGCATTTTTATCTACAATGGTTCGACTTATAAAACACCGTTGACCTATTCCCATCAGAGGTTTGCCATCTGTTTGATTTTGGAAATCGTCGGGTGTGGCAAAATGATCATTTCCCATTACAACTGATGACTCAATAGTAGTCCCTTTTCCAATCCGTGATCTGATACCAATCACTGATTTTTCAATTCGGCTTGCTTCGATAATACATCCTTCAGCAATAAGTACTTTTTCAAGATTTGTTCCAGTCAACTTTGAAGCAGGAAGAAATCTTGCTCTAGTGTAAATTAACTGTTCATTGTCATATAAATTGAACTCTGGAAGTGTTTCACATAATTCCAGGTTTGCTTCGAAGAATGAGCTGA
Source organism: Bacteroidota bacterium (assembly GCA_024635465.1). GTDB lineage: Bacteria > Bacteroidota > Rhodothermia > Balneolales > Balneolaceae > Rhodohalobacter. The sequence goes on from JAGXIS010000133.1 coordinate 3,940, forward strand.
TGGTTCCAATATCGGTCCAGTACCCATCAAATGGATAACTTGAAACCCTGCTTCCTTCTTCAATCGCTTTTGGGATAATTTCTTTTCCGAAATCTGTAGCATCCGGATTTTCATTAAACATTCGGAGCATAATATCTTTGTTAAAAACATATATCCCCATTGAAGCCAGATAATTACGACCTTTGGCTTGCATCGCCGGGGTTGTTTCAGATGCCCATTTTTCTAATTCATCAGTGGATGGTTTCTCCACAAAACTCTCAATTGCACCATCTTTGTCTGTTTTCATGATACCAAATTCCGTTGCTTCATTAGCCGTTACCGGTATGGTTGCAACAGTCAAATCTGCATTATCATTTTTATGTACTTTTAAGAGTTTTCGATAATCCATCTGATATAATTGATCTCCAGAAAGAATTAATGCATGATCGTACTCGTAATTCGCCAGATGATGAAGAGATTGTCTTACCGCATCAGCGGTTCCTTGAAACCAATTTGTACTTTTTGGAGTTTGTTCAGCAGCCAGTATATCAACAAAACCTCGTGAAAAGAGATCAAAATTATAGGTGTTTTTTATATGTCTATTTAATGATGCTGAATTAAACTGCGTCAAAACAAATATTTTACGAATATGTGAATTCAAACAGTTTGATATCGGTATATCGACAAGTCTATACTTACCGGCAATTGGCACAGCAGGTTTACTTCTTTGTCTGGTTAAAGGATCAAGCCTTGTTCCTCTACCCCCTCCGAGAATAATCGCAATTGTTTTATCCGTCATGTCTTCTCCTTTTTTGATTTCATTGATTTATACATTTGAACATAATTTCCTGCCGCTTTGATCCATGAAAAGTCTATTGACATTATTTTTCTCCGGATTGTATTAAATTTTCTCTCTTTATTATAAAGCTCAACTGCTTTAATTATGGATTGAGCAGCTTCATTGAGATCAAAGTTTTCAAATACTATTCCATATCCCTCTTTGTTATCTATATCGATCACTGTATCAGCCAACCCACCTACTTTTCTGACAATTGGGATGGTACCGTACCTCATTGAATATAGTTGATTTAAACCGCACGGTTCTACTCGCGATGGCATCATTAAAAAGTCACTGCCGGCATAAATTAAATGGGCAAGTTTCTCATTGTATTCAAGACGTGTATCAAAATAACCTACTAATTCGCTTTGCAAACCCTCGAATACAGAATGCAGATAAGGATCACCGGTCCCCAAAACCAGAAATGAAGCGTCAACATTTCGATTATTACACTCTCTGATTAAATCTGGCAGTAAATCCGCTCCTTTTTCCATCACCAATCTGCCAATAAATGAAAAAAGTGGTTTATCTATGTCCAATTGAAAGGTTTCACCCAACAATTCTTTATTTCTTGATTTCCCTGCCTTATAATTTCTCAATGAGTAGTTTTCATCCAAATAGTTATCTGTGGCCGGATCCCAAATTTCGGAATCAATTCCATTCAAAATCCCAACCGATTTTTCACTCTCGTCTCTTAAAAGGATTTCTAGCCCATGGCAAAATTCCTGTAACTCTTTTAGATATCCTTTAGACACCGTAGTCACTTTCCAGGCGC
>JAGXIS010000134.1 GCA_024635465.1 Bacteroidota bacterium
AAACGGGACGGGCCATCCGGTTCCACGAAAGTGATGCACGGGAGATGGGACGTAATACATCCGGAGTAAGAGGTATGAATCTCAGTAAAAAAGATGAGTTGGTGGATATGGTGGTCATTAAGAACACTCATGAAGCTACCGTATTAGCCATTTCTGAAAATGGGTATGGAAAACGATCTTTGGTTGATGATTAGGGAACAAAGTCGTGGCGGAAAAGGCGTGATTACTCTGAAAGTAACTAAAAAAACCGGGGATTTAATCGCGCTCAAAGAAGTCTCTGATAATGATGACCTCATGGTGATCACAGAAGGTGGAAAAGTGATTCGTATGCAGTGTAAAGGAATTCGAACCATGGGTCGAAATACTCAGGGAGTTCGAATTATGAGACTGGATGAAAATGGCAAAATAGCTGCCATCACACGAGTTGTGAATGAGGATGATGATGAAGAGGAAGCTCCAGTAGTGGAATAGAATCTTGGGTTATCATCGTAAATATTGATTTAAAAAGGGCTCCTAATTGGAGCCTTTTTTATTTCCTCAATGTGATAGTTACCTTTTTGACTCTTTTTCAGAAACAAACTGTCTGAAGTGTTGTTTAAGTAGCCCTGAACTTAAATTTCATCAAACACATTTGTGAATCTAACCGACAAAATGAAGTCTAAATGGCTCATTTATCTATTATCCGTTATCGCTTTTTTTATATCGTTATTTTTTCTCCTCATTGGTTTGGTATGGATGGAAACATTTGGACCTGTACCCGGAACCGATGATTTGCGGCTTATTCAAGAACAACAAGCCTCTCAAATAGTCACTGCAGATGGAGTTTTTTTAGGTACGTTCCCCATTCAAGAGGGAGTTCAAGTTGAGCTTGATGACATTAGTTCAGATATGATCAATGCTCTGATCGCGATTGAAGATATTCGGTTTCATCGTCACAATGGTATTGATTACCGTGCATTGGGACGCGTATTGATACGATCCATTCTTCTTAGGCAAGATTCCGGAGGAGGAAGTACCATCACGCAACAGCTTGCGAAAAACCTCTATCCCAGATCAAACGGACGGGGCATATATCTATTGACCGATAAATTGCGGGAGATGATGATAGCCAGAAGATTGGAATCTGTTTATTCGAAAGATGAGATACTTACTATTTATTTAAACACTGTATCCTTTGGTGAAAATACGTTTGGCATCGATATGGCTGCACAACGTTTTTTTAATAAGTCGGCTTCAGATCTCACTCTTTCTGAATCAACGACTCTGGCCGGACAGCTTAAAGCAACGACTTATTATAATCCTCATAGAAATCCGGATCGATCTGAACATCGTAGAAATGTGGTGATTCGTCAGATGGAAAAATATGAGATGATCACCAAAGAAACGGCTGATTTGGCTGTTGCTGAACCACTGATCACAGATTATAGCCGACGTACCAACAGGAACAATAGTGCCTCCTATTTCCAAGAGCATCTTGTCTCTCAAGTGTTGGAAATTCTAAATAATCGACCGGCACTGGATGGTGAAACATATGATCTTGCTACGGATGCCCTAACAATTTACACAACTCTGGATTCACGCATTCAAGAAGCTGCTGAATCCGCTGTTTCAGCACATATGAGCGATTTACAAAAGATTTTTGATAAAGAAATTCTCAATAATTCGATTTTTATGGAAAAGGGGGACTCCGATGTGTTACTCGCCTGGAGGCAGAGTGGCTATTATCGGGAACTTCTTCAGGATGGTACCACAACCGAAGAGATAAATGAAATTCTCTATACACCTGTGCCTAGCCTTGTCTATACATGGGACGGTTATGTAGAACGGGAAATCTCTCCATATGATGAATTAAGGTATTATCTCTCTTTCTTAAACGCGGGTTTATTGGTGATGCACACGAATTCCGGGCATATTTTAGGATGGGTGGGTGGCATTGACCATCGTCATTTTCCTTATGATCAGATTTTAGCTGAAAGACAATCGGGTTCCACATTTAAACCAATTGTTTATGCCTCAGCTCTTGAAAATGGATATGCTCCTTGTGACTATGAAAAAAATCAACTGACCACATTTGCGGATTACAGTGATTGGACTCCAAGAAATCAGGAAGATGAATATGGTGGGTCTTACTCACTTCAAGCAGCATTGGCACAATCTGTAAATACGGCGACGGTTCAATTAGGCATGAGTGTTGGTGTTCCTGCTATTCAACAAACAGCGCAAGCAATGGGCATTCAGTCCTATATTCCAAACCAGCCATCGATTGTACTGGGAACCGCAGAAACTACTCTTTTAGAAATGACTACCGCGTATACTACATTTCTAAATGGAGGTCAGCCCGCACAACCGACAATGATCACTCGTATTTTTAATTCTGATGATGAATTAATTTATGATTTTACAAGCGATTACTCATCGATGATTGTTTCAAATTCTGATTCTATATTAACCGGACAAAACCAATTAACAGACGTTTCACAGAGCGCACAAAATACGAATATTACAGATGCAGAAGGTATCTCACCGGAAACCGCTGCTACAATGGTAACCATGTTGCAAAAAGCAGTGAATGAGGGCACGGGTTACCCATTACGTTCAAAATATGGTGTGACCCATGCTTTAGGGGGTAAAACAGGAACCACTCAAAACTATGCGGATGGTTGGTTTATTGGGTTTACGCCGGAATTGGTATTTGGCGTGAGGGTTGGCGGTTGGAACCAAAGAGTTCATTTTCGTGAATTTCCTGCTTTTGCATCTCAAACAGCATTACCCATTGCGGGCAATTTTCTTAATTCGATTGCAACCGGCAGTGATATCACCTCTTTACCGAATCAGTTTCCTACTCATATGATCCAGTCACCTTATGATTTAAGTTGTGCCGATTATGAGGATGAAAATTTCAGAGATCGACTACGTAATTTTTTCAGAGGTCGCGACAGTGACGATGCCGTTATAGTAGAAGAGGAAGATGGGGATGAGAAAAAATCAAGAAATATATTTAAACGGTTGGGCCGAAAGCTGGGAATTTCAGATAACTAACTAAAATTTGTCGCATCTATATTTTCAAGGTTACTGTAAAGATAAAATACTATTTGAAATTACATGATAATATCTACCGATTAAAATTTAAAATAGATTTATTAAAGCATTTCTATATCAATTTAGAAAATCATGTATTATCCAACATTTCATTTAGAATGATTTTTCGTTTTTTAATTAATGAGTCCGGAGAAACAATTTTCACTTTGTCGCCAAACTGAAGTAGCCATTCGTTCAAAAAACCTAAATTTCCAAAATGAAGGGAGACCTTAATTATTTTATCAGAAACGTCCTTTTCCTTAAATATTTTTGTCGGCAGGTTCGCCTTAAACGCCCTATCTATCGACTTATCGACCAATAGTTCAACTAAATCCCCGGATTCGTTAGAATTAAAAATTAAGCTCTCTACATCAATTTCTTTTTCAAGGGTGTAATTTTCTTCCAAAATCTTTGGATTTTCCATTCTGTCCAGAACAAAATTCCGAATCGCGCTTCTTTTATGAGAATATCCGATTACGTTCCAATGATCCCTGTAAAAAACCAGAAGATATGGATCAATTTTTCGATCCGTCTTTTTTCCGTCCCCTTTACTCTGGTATTTGAACGTCATACTTTTTTGTTGAGAAATCGCAGATGAGACAAGGTACCAATTTCCTCCCTCTTTTTTCTCATGACCAAAGTGCAGGAATGGGTCAACAATGGTTCGATTATCCAAAGAGTCCATAAACTCCTTTAATTCATCCGGCAGTACATTCTTAATCTTCAGCTCTACGCCCTTTGCATCCTCAATGAGCATTTTATCCACTTGGGATTTCACGAAATTGAGTCCAACCAGAATCGTAGCCAATTCTTTCGAAGTAAACATAAGCGGCGGCACCTTGTATCCCGGCATTACACCGTATCCGCTATATTTATCGTGAATAACCGGTACGTTTAATTCAGACAGTACATTAAAATCTCTAAAAATGGTTCTACGGGTCACTCCAAATGTCTTCGCCAGTTCATCAGCAGTTAATTTTTTCTTCGAATCCTGAAGCATTAAAATCATCTTCATTCTCCGTTCTGAGCTTTTTAATCTAGACATAATTGTTTTTTATCAATTTATGAATGTGATGCATTCAACCAAATAGTACAGCCCGGTTTGTTCTAATGGGCGAGCGCTAAACTTTAATTATGCAATTAACTACGTTCAATCAGTATCAACCCCTTACCCTCATAAAAAGGCTCGTTCTCCCCGAAGTTAAATGAATAGATGGTACAATCCAGTGCTTTTTTGTGCTGTTTGATTTCTTCTTTAGCATCCTCAACTCCTTTCCACATCAGGATAATTTCCCAGGGTTTGTCACTAAGCAGATGAATGAGCTTTGATATTTTAAAAGCATGTTTGGTCAGAATTCCGGTCCCGCGTTTTAAATCAACAAGTGAGATACTATAGTCAATCGTCTCGGTATTCTTAAGATTCATGGATTGAATGATATCATCTACGACCATCATTTTTTTCTTGATGTTATCATTCAGGGATATAAACAGATCGGGTTGATTGATGGCAATTGGAATCCCCGGTAAGCCACCCCCGCTACCCGAATCGATCCATTTGTTATATCCGGCCAACAACTTTAGAGGTACAGGCAGGAGCGAATGCACAATATGTTCCCGCACTGTTTCACGTGAAACAGTGCGACTGATTACATTGATCTTTTCATTCCACTCAAATAATAGATCGATGTACTTTTCATAGACCTTTTCATTGGCTTTATACAACTCTCTTGCCTCTGAAAGTACATTTGGGGCAACTTTGATCACTTCTATGTTATGTTTCACGTGAAACGCCTAACTTTTTAAATAGACCATCAACACAGCTACATCGCTTGCCGATACCCCACTAATTCTGGATGCCTGACCAATCGTCTCAGGTTTAATCCTTTCTAATTTACTTTTACCTTCAGAAGAGAGGCTCTTTATCTTTGAATAATCTATTTTTAAAGGTATTAAAGCATTTTCTTGTCTGTTCACCTCCTCAACCATCTCAAACTCCCGTTTGATATAACCTTCATATTTAATCTGAATTTCCACCTGTTCGATGACATAGCGATTCGATGTGATCTCCTGAACAGATTTATGTAAGACATCATCCGCCTCAAAAAGGTCATGTAAATGAATTTCCGGTCTTGGGATAAGGGATTTTGCTTTGACCGGTTGAGTGAGTGGGGTAGTGCCTTTTTCAATAAGCATGGAGTCCATCGTTTCAGGTCTAACCGTATAATCACTGATTAGATCATATAAATTATCGACTTCATCCTTTTTCTTTTTTAAACGCTGATAACGATCCTCGTCGGCCAGACCAATTCGGTATCCTAACTCTGTTAATCGTAAATCTGCATTATCCTGGCGCAATAAAATTCGATGTTCCGCTCTTGATGTAAACATTCGATAGGGTTCTTCGGTGCCTTTGTTGATCAGGTCATCAATAAGGACACCGATATAGGCCTCAGATCTTTTCAAAACAAACGGATCTTTTTCCTGAACGAATAGAGAAGAGTTAATTCCGGCAATCATGCCCTGGCAAGCAGCTTCTTCATAACCGGTGGTTCCGTTAATTTGTCCGGCAAAAAAGAGTCCGTTAACACGTTTTGTCTCCAGGCTTCTTTTTACCTGATAGGGAGGAAAATAGTCATATTCAATCGCATAACCGGGTCGAAGCATCACCGCATTTTCAAAACCGGGGATCGTTCTCAATGCATGATATTGTACATCTTCCGGGAGAGACGTTGAAAAACCGTTCAGATACATTTCATAGGTATTCCATCCTTCAGGTTCCAAAAAGAGCTGATGTCTATCCCGATCCGCAAATCGATTTATTTTGTCTTCAATACTTGGACAGTAACGGGGTCCGATCGATTTAATCCTCCCATTAAACATCGGGCTTCGATCAAACCCTGTTTTTAAAACCTCATGAACTTCATTGTTTGTATATCCAATCCAGCAAGTAAGTTGTTCATCAATAGATGGCAAACGATCTGTCATGAAAGAAAAAGGCGCCGGATCTTCATCACCATACTGTACTTCCAGTTTAGAATAATCAATAGATCTTCCATCCAGACGGGGAGGTGTTCCGGTTTTGAGTCGGCCGACATCAAAACCCAGTTTACTTAGAGCTGCGCTTATGCCAACAGAGGCTCTTTCACCGGATCTGCCACCTCCATATTGACTCTCACCGATATGAATGAGTCCATTTAGAAATGTGCCACTGGTTAAAACAACTGACTTTGAGTGAAATATCTGACCGGTTTGTGTGACGACTCCTGAAACTTGTTCACCATTATCATCAGTAAGAATATCAACAACATTATCCTGCCGAAAAAAAAGATTATCAATTTTCTCCAGTTCTTCTCTCATGATTTGAGCATAGAGCATCCGATCACTTTGACAGCGCGGACTCCACATGGCCGGACCTTTACTCAGATTCAACATTCGAAATTGAACTCCACTGCGATCACTCACGATTCCGCTGAGTCCACCCAAAGCATCAATCTCTCTAACGAGCTGACCCTTTGCAACACCACCCATGGCCGGATTGCATGACATTTTAGCAATCGCATCCATGTTCATTGTAATTAACAAAGTCTTGGATCCCATTTTGGCCGCAGAAGCTGCTGCTTCACTTCCGGCGTGGCCTGCACCCACTACAATGACATCATATGTCGGGTAGATACTACTCATATACTATTGTTTTTTATAATCTTATAAACTTTTAATAATTTTGCACTTAACAGACTTAAAATATTGTTTTCTTTCAAATAATTAAACCTTAAGATAGTGAATAAAGTAACGTCTCAATAAGACAGAACTTATTATAAAGTAGAGAGCAAATATGTGGTTCAATAAAAAGGATGATAGCGCATCCGTATCAAACGAATACTTTACTGAAAAGTGGGTCAAAGAGTGGTTTGATTCCATTAATAGCAGTGAAAAATATAAAAGGGCGGCAAAACATTGGAACAGCCCTATTTTGCTAAAATTTGAACCGGTGCCTGAAATCCTCAGGGAAAAAAACTCGATTGGATTCTATTTAGACCTTAAATATGGTGAGTGTCTCGATATCAGTTATGCTACATCACAAGAAGAGGATCTATCACAAATCATACTCACCGCTGATGAATCGACCTGGATACGTTTGATCGAGGATAAGAAAGACCCAACGATGATGATCATGAAAAAGAAACTATCACTGGAAAAGGGCAGTATCGTTATGCTTTCTACACAACGTCAAGCAGCAAAGGCATTGTTGGATACCGCACCCACCTACAGAGATTCAAAACAGCAGAAAGAGTTCATTTCTGAAATTAAGGAGAAGCAGGAGAAAGAATCGAAACACACTTCTTTTGCAACCATCCGGGAAGGACTCGATTTTGAGAGTTTCCCCATGAAGTTATTTCAGAAAGCGAAACAATATGGGATTTGGAATCCGAGTGATATTGACCTGAGCAGAGACAGGGAAGATTGGAAACAGTTGAAGGAAGATGAAAAAGAGATATTGATTCATCTTTCCGGATTATTTTTAGCCGGAGAAGAGGCGGTAACGATTGATATATTACCATTGATGCAAGTTGTTGCAAGTGAAGGCCGACTGGAAGAAGAGATCTATTTAACCTCATTTTTGTGGGAAGAGGCTAAGCATACTGAATTTTTCTCGCTGTTTGTGAGGGATGTGATTGGATATCAACCCGATTTCGAACAGTATCATAAGACACATTACAAGACACTCTTTTATGAAAAACTTCCTCGTGATTTGAATCAGTTAAAACTGGATGATACTCCAATTGCTCAATTAAAAGCGTCCGGAACCTATAATATGATTGTTGAAGGAACTCTGGCGGAGACCGGTTATGCAGCATATCACAAAATGTTGACGGATAATGATCTGTTACCCGGCATGCAGGAGGGCATCATAAATCTTAAACAAGATGAATCCAGGCATATCGCGTACGGACTCTATTTAATAAACAGATTGCTTGAGGAGAACCCAGGATACAGAGATGAGTTTGAAAATCATCTGGAAGAATTGTTGAATGATGCTACCAATATCATATATGAGATCTTTGAACCGTATGAAGTGGTGCCCTTTGGATTGGAAAAAGAGTGGTTTTTAGAGTACGCGCTGAAACAATTTCAGCATCGGATGGATAAGCTGGGGTATTGAGGTTGGTTTTAATGATTATTATACAAACGTTTGCTGAGGTGTAAAATATCAGTAGCGGTTCTTCTTTTTGATTTAACCCTTACATCAAACATCCCTATAACCCGCTTGTAGCAGGGGAACAATATCTTGATCAATGATTGTGAACAGTTGTCGTCGGTAATTTCTGGTTGGTTCTCCGGTTCCGGATCGGGTTGTTACAGTGAGCACGGCGTCCAGTTCGGGCATGATCATGATGTACTGGCCACCGTTGCCGAACGCGTAGATCATGTGAACATTTCCTGACATTCGCCGAAACCATAAATAACCATAATTTTCTACTCCGGGAATTCTTCCGGTTACCGGTTCTATAGATTTGATGACCCACTCTTTAGGAACGAGTTGCTCTCCGTTATAAACACCTACATTCATCATCAGTTGACCCATTTTCACCATGTCTCTGGGTCGCATCGCCATATTGTTGCCACCCAAAAAGTATCCCTGAGGGTCTCGATCCCAACCGGTTATCTCAATATCCATTGGGCCGAAGAGATACCTGATCGCAAATTGAAGAGTATTCATTTCGGTTGCACGTGCCAGGATTACGGCCAGTAGATGTGTATTGCCTGTGCTGTAAATCCTGTCTTCGCCCGGCACTCCACGAAGCGGTTGGTTGAGCTTATAATGAATCCAGTTGTTACTGGTGACCCATCGGCCATAGTTTGATCTACTGGTTGATGCCAATCCGCTTCTCATCGTTAACAGATCTTCGATTGTGATTGAAGCTTTTATAGGATCGGGATTTGAGTCAAAATAGTCGGGGAAAAACTCACCGATGGGTTGATCAACTCCTTCCAGATATCCTTTATCAATCGCGATACCGATTAAAATGGAAAGCAGGCTTTTGGATGCAGATTTGATATTGTTACCTCGGTTGGCATTCATACTTCCATAATACTTTTCTACAACCATGTCCCCGTGCTGACTCACTAATAAACTATTGATTGGACCTATATCAGCTAAAGGTGTTGTAATTCCATCCATTCGACTTTCCAATTCAGTTCTACTGATTGCAGTATAATTTTCAGTCACTGATTCTGAAGTCTCTAATGTATATTCGTCTAAATTGGAACTCAATAATCCACCGGATATAAAGAGAAAAGAAATTGCTAAAAACAGAGCTATCACAAAAATGATGAGGTATGGTGTTTTGTATGGATGATAGTTGAAATTCAAATTAGCGGATGTTTAATGTCTGGATGGTTTTGAAGTTAATGCTGTTACGATTGTCTAAATGCATAACAGATCAATTAGTTGAAAATTATACTAACTATGTGATATTAATTGTTAAAGTAGTTAAATAAATCTGAATATAATTTTAGCCAATTTGCTCTCTTGTACAAATGTAGAACAACTGAATGCTTTATGAAGTTCACTTTATGAGTAAGGGTGGCAGGAATATAGAGTAATGACTGTCAGACCTTGAATTAAGAAGTATATTTTTGTTTGCAGATTTTTATCTTAAAATGATTTCAGTAACAAATCTTAACTCAATTAAATACAATGAGCATTCTTCGTATCATTTTTGCCGTTATCCTACCCCCGTTAGGTGTATTTCTAACTGTTGGTATTAAGCCTCATTTCTGGCTCAATATTTTGCTTACCATTCTAGGGTTTATTCCGGGGATTGTTCATGCGGTGTGGATTATTGCAAAGAATGATTAGGGCAATTAGTAATTCCCCCCTAATAAGGGGGGCAGGGGGGTGTTAGAATTCATCTCTTAACATTTTTGCCACGAAGTTTAAACTACGCTAAAGCTTCGAAGAGCAGGCACGAAGGAGCACAAAGAATTTTACAACTCTCACCTATTGAGACCTATCCCGATCACTAAGAAAGGAGTTGAGGGGCGTTAATCGTAAACGTCTTTTCTGTGAGCAATTCTAAGGATTAGGATCAGAACTTCTTCATCTTTGATTTGGCATACAATGCGATAGTCACCCACCCGATATCGCCAAAGTCCTCTGAACTTTCCTTTTAATGAGCTTCCTTTCTCTCTGGGATCATTACTACCGGAGAGGTTTTCTGAGATCCACGTCAATAGTCTTTTTTGTATTTCCCGATCTAACTTTCGCAGTTCCTTCTGAGCCCGGTGATCAAATTCAACTTTCCAAGTCATCGTCTTTCATCAATTCATCCAGAGACCAACGCTTTCCTTCGGGCTGTTCGATACGCTGTTCGGCAATATAGATATCCTCCATCTCTTCCAGTTTTTCTTCAATAGCCTCCCGGATATAATAGCTTTTAGTACGGCCGGTCAACTTGGCAAGATTATCCAGCCGTTTTTCATCTTCGGGATTTAGTCTGACAGTTACAGCCATGATAATTTCATTTAATGATTGTGGTTGAATACAAGTAATACTTGTATTACACATATTACAAAAAGATTCACATATAATCTAAAGGATTAATAGCGAGTCATTGACTAACATTCCATCTGGGAATATCTTATGCTTACTTTTTAAACTGTAAAACAATCCAAAAAGCATGTCACTCCAAAAATCCAGTCCATTGATGCCATTTTATATGGCCTTACTTTTTCTTTTACCGTTAAACCTTCCTGCACAGGACCTCTACTTTCCACCGGCCGGGAGCGAATGGGAGGTGAAAACACCTTCTGAAGCGGGATTGAATGAGGGGTTGATCAATCAGGCCGTGGAACTTGCCATGGAGAATGAAAACAGTGTGGATCGGGATCTGCGGATCGCCATCCTGCAGGGGTTTAGTCATGAACCTTATCATGAGTTGGCAGGACCGGTTCGGGAGCGGGGCGGTCCGGCAGGAATGATTCTCAAAGATGGGTATATCGTAGCTTCGTGGGGTGATGTTGATCGGGTGGATATGACGTTTAGTGTTACCAAAAGTTATCTATCAACGGTGGCCGGATTGGCATTGGATCGAGGAGTAATTCGTAGCATCGATGATCGGGTGGCTGAATATGTCTGGGAAGATCGGATGTTTGATGGAGAACACAACGGTGCGATTACCTGGGAGCATCTTTTAACTCAGTCGTCCGATTGGTACGGTACACTTTTTGGGATGGAAGATTGGGGGGATCGTCCGCCGAATGAAGGGGGTATCGACGATTGGCGGATGCGCGATCTCAACTCGCCCGGCACTCATTTTAAGTATAATGATGTACGGGTGAATTTGCTCGCTTATGCCCTGTTGCAGGTAGTGCGAGAACCCCTTCCGCAGATACTCAAAAATGATGTGATGGATCCGATTGGAGCATCATCCACCTGGCGATGGTTCGGATATGATCATTCCTGGACGATGATTGATGGGCAGCAGCTGCAATCTGTGAGTGGCGGCGGACATAATGGTGGTGGAATCTTCATCAACACAGTAGACCAGGCCCGATTTGGGTTGCTTTTTGCCCGTGGTGGTGAGTGGGACGGAAGTCAGATCGTCTCAAAGGATTGGGTCGAAAAAGTCCAAGTGCCATCAGAGGCCAATCCTGATTATGGCCTCATGTGGTGGACGTTGAAGGGTGATACCGATTGGGGAAATGTGCCTGATCATCTCTACTACGCAGCCGGTTTTGGTGGCAACTACATCATTGTAGATGAAGAAAATGACATTGTGATTATTACACGATGGCTAGATAATGGAGTAGTTGGGGAGTTTGTGGAATTGGTTTATCGGGCGTTAGATTAATCAGCAACAGGAATCATAATATCTGTTGTGCTGATAATGATCTGATTCGATCAGTAGCAGTTGCTCATTTTATCATTTCAAAAGCATCCCTTGCAAGGGATAGAGGAAGAAATA
>JAGXIS010000135.1 GCA_024635465.1 Bacteroidota bacterium
ACCCGATCCGGAACACTCAGGTCGCCTTCAATCAAAAATTCGGTAAAATATGTCTTCGAGTTAGGTGTAATTAGAATCTCAACATCGACATGATTGGTAAGACTATCCACTTCTGTTTTGATATCCACCTCTGGCCAGGCATATCCTTCATTCTCTAAAATTTGCAGAAATCTACCCTCAACATCCGGCATTCTAATGATTTGATACCGTTCACCTTCACGATATTCATGTCTTTGAATAGCTCGTTCATAATCTCGTGAACTCTCAATCTCATTGATGGCTTGTTCGTCTGCATTGAACACAATACTCGATGAAACGATTTGGAGAGGCTGACGCTCCCTAACGTAAAAAATCACATTTTTTCGACGCTCTTTTTTTCTATCTTCTATTTCATATCTGACGGTTACATCCGGAAATCCTCTTCTTTGGTAGTACCTTTCCAACCGAATAACATCTCTCCTTAGCTCTGTTTCATTGAGCAGATGGGCTCCATATTTTCGAAGTATTTTTTGATATAAAGAGGGGGAGGTGGTAGATATAACCTCCTTTAAAACCATACTTCGATAGGCTTCATTTCCTTCAAACGAAACACTCCAGACAATAGATTCTGTCTCGTTCTCCTGAAATGCAATTGCATCTGTAACACCGATAAATAGCAGAGATAATAATAGAATGGCTCTTCTCACTGTAGCACATTTATGAAATCAAATATTCAACTACTCACTCATTGATCAAATTACAATATTTATATAGGGTAAACTGAACCAAGATAAATATATTCTATTCCTGATTAAAATTTCAGCAAACTCGTGTTAGAATATCATACCCTGTTGTAAGTGTAATTAAACCCTTTTTCTCACGGAATACCCACCCATGCTGTTCATTTTATATTCATATATATGTAATACTTTATAGTTTAGCTATCAGCTATCAGCTATCAGCTATCAGCTATCAGCATTCAGCACTTTAACACTTTAACACCTTTGCACCATTGCATTCTAACACTCCCCTACCCCCTCCCGAGAGGTCGGAACAGGCATTATTAGGGGGGACATTCTTTCTCACTTGATCCTTGAACATTGCACCCTGTACCTTTTTTTAATATGAGACTATTTATTCGGAACTTGATCCTATTTATCGTCACAATTGGAATCGCTGTATCATGCTCATCTCCTGCATTAGATGATTATAGTGATGTACAATTTCAATTAGTGGATCAAAATGGTGATTCCGTCATTTTCCCGGATGATTTTGAGGGTGCACCTGTTGTAATGGGCTTTATTTATACAAACTGTCCGGATATCTGTTCTTTCATTACTGCGAATGTTTCTAAGATTTATAATGAGATGGATGACCCTGGAGATACCCAATTTGTACTGGTAACATTTGATCCGAACAGAGATACATCTGAGGTTTTAAAAGGGTATGCAGATGCTTTTGATATGGACAGAGAACCCTTTCAGTTCTTAACCGGAGACCCGGATGTGATTGATCAACTCATGACACGAGTAGGGGTTCGTACACAAGAGTCATACTCCAGAGATACTGAGAATGGAGAAAGAATGTATTTTTTAAATCACTCAGATAAAATTCTTTTGATCGATAGTCGGTCCAGACTCATTTTTGACTATGGAGGCAGCATGACACCACCTAATATTATCATTGAAGATTTGGAAAAATTATGAAAAAAGTCTCACCATTTATTCTACTAACTGCGCTTTTTTTACTGACCATTTCATGCAGTAATGAAAAGACTGAATCACAAACACCTGAGTATGAACTGCCTGAAAGTGGGATCGAAATTGCAGATGCTTGGGCCAGGCCCGGTCGGATTAATGGTGTTTCTGCGATCTATATGAATGTTTTGAATGGATCAGCAGATACGGATACGTTGATTAGTCTTTCATCATCTGTTGCCGGATTGGTTGAACTTCATGAAACCTATGAACTTGATAATGATATGATGGGAATGCGAGAAGCAGTAAACCCGGTTTTCCCCGGCAAAGGCGTCGTCTCTATGCAACCGGGTGGTTTGCATATCATGCTTATGCAGTTGAATGAAGTATTAAATGAAGGCGACCAGATTAACTTAATTCTGGATTTTGCCTTAGCCGGAGAAATTACTGTTACCGCTCCTGTTCAATCACAGAATGAACAGACCGAATTAGAAAGTCCCCCCTAATAAGGGGGGTAGGGGGGTGTTAGAATGTATGGCATCATATAGTTGTTAACTCGTTAGCCGATTATTTCATTTCGAGGTCGGGTTTATCTGAACTAAACCCTACCTCTTCGGTTTTACCTTCACCCAGATTTTTCTCCATTTCAGAACGTAGTTTTTGAATGGATAATCCGCTTGATAGAGCACCATTTTTGGCTATAGAGATGCGGCCGGTCTCTTCTGAAACGATAACAACAAAAACATTATTTGCCTCACTTACTCCAACGGCAGCACGATGACGCGTACCAAAAACAGTGGAAATATTAGGATTCTGTGATATCGGCAAGTAACAGCTTGCGGCAACAATACGATTATTTCTGATGATTACTGCACCATCATGAAGGGGAGTATCCCGTTGAAAAATGGTTTGAATCAATTCTGCATTTACTCGTGCATCTAACTTCACCCCCACATCTACAAGATCTTGGAGTGATGAAGTTCTTGAAAAGACGATGAGCGCACCTGTTTTGGTTTGTGCCATATTTCGCACTGCATTGATCACTTCATCTATCATACTGTCTGAGCCGGTTCGACCAATAAATCTGTCGAATGAGGTATTCTGTCCCAGATTATAGAGCAACTTGCGGATTTCAGGTTGAAAGATGATAAATACAGCCAAAACACCCACATCCAGTACGCTTCTAAGCATAAAGTTTAGAGTTGCAAATCCTAACAAACTAACCCCTGCATTGATCAATATTATAAAGAGCAAACCAAGTGCTGCCTGTATTGCAAATGTACCTCTGATCCATTTATAGAGATAGAACAGCACCAAAGCGATAACCATCACCTCGAGGAGATCTTTCAAGCCGAATTCTAAAAATCCAATAGGCATCGATTACGGTTTAAATGGTTGGAATAATATGGATACTGTTTAATGTGAAGTTAAAATAAGAAAAGTTAACCTTTATATGGTTACTCACTCAAATTTTGAAAAATTTTGATTGAATCCATCGCTTCCCTCACATCATGGACTCTCAATATTTTAGCTCCCATCAGAAGGGTATGGTAGTGTAAGGCAATGGTACCGGCTAACCTGCCGTCCGATGCACGCCCATCCAACAATTGACCTATCATCGATTTTCTGGATACTCCTACAAGTAACGGGTATCCGTCCCTCTCAAACTTCTTCAGATTCCGAATAATGGTGATGTTGTGCTCTAAGGTTTTTCCAAATCCAATTCCCGGATCTATCATTACTGATTGTACTCCTGAGCTCTTTAAACGTTCTATTCCTTCTGAAAAAAATTGATTTATTTCATTGATTACATCACTGTAAACAGGATTTTTCTGCATTGTATTAGGATCACCTTGAGAATGCATTAAAACATATCCGGCTTGGTAAGCCGCACAAAGTTGTGCAAATCGTGGTTCTTTTTTTAAACCACTTACATCATTGATAATGTGTACTCCTGCTTTCAGTGACTCTTCTGCCACGCTATATTTGGTCGTATCAATAGAAAAAAAAGTGTTCGGAAAATTTTTTATAGCCTCTTTTATGATCGGTATCACCCGTTCCAATTCTTCCTTTTCGGTAACCGGTTCAGATCCCGGTCGTGTCGATTCTCCTCCAATATCAATGATCTGTGCTCCTTCTTGAATCATCCTATTGATCTGATCCATAGCACTCTTTTCATTTAGATATCTTCCTCCGTCGGAGAATGAGTCAGGGGTGGCATTCAATATACCCATCACGATGGGCTGACTTATATCAAGAGTTTGGTCTCTTACTTTGAAATCTGTCATCTTACTTCTCTAATAAGGAAAGAATTTTCAATAGGTAGCGAATGAGTATAGATGGAAGCGCTTTTATAACGGAGTGGATTTTTTTCTTAGACGGTTTGATCCAATTATTGAGAGCGACCGTATGACTTCAGATGGGATTTTTCTTATTCGATCAACGATCGAAATCTAATCCCAGTCTTCATTAAGTGCGTCTAACTTGTCCTCTTTTTCGGCCCATTCATCAGCATCAGGGAGTTCGTCTTTCGTTTCGTTGATGACGTAATCTTCCCATTTTTCAGCCAGACGCTCATTCAATTCGATGTAGTTTTCCCACTTTTCAGGAACTTCATCGTCAGGATAAATCGCTTCAACAGGACATTCAGGTACACAGGCGTCACAATCAATGCACTCAAGCGGATCGATTGTCAGAAAGTTGGGTCCCTCCCTGAATGCATCTACGGGACAATCCGCAGCACAGTTGGTATATTTACAGTTGATACAAGGTTCGGTTACTACGTATGCCATTAATTTTGCAATGTATTGTGATTAATAAAAAAATAAGAGACTTACTATTTTATTCGAAATAGTATTAAGATGCAATCCAAAATAGGGATTGTTTAAAGAAAGGTACATTCTTACCCCTAGAATTTTATTAACGATTTTTTAAGAGGAATTGAACTTCATCTAAACTTCCGTCATTCTCGGCCGGCTGAATACCCAGAATGTTGGCAATCAACTCATAGATATGAACAGATTCAAATGGAGGTGACGTCTCACCGTTTACAAAAGCAGGTCCTTTCGCTGCGAAGAAAGTTCTCATCTCCGGTGCTAAATTATCATATCCATGAGTTCCTGCAACGACTCCTCTGTCACTTAAAAAAGGCTGGCTTGTAATTGTAAACCCCACATCGGCGATCATAATGATCTCAGGTATTCGAGAGTGATTCCTAAAATGAAAGCGATTCGGCAGTTCATCTTTTAGATACACCTGATAATTTTCTTCATTTGATTTCAACGCTTCATAAACTTCTGAGGTTAGCCCATCGTCCGGTTTGATCATAGCTACCGGCGTCCATGTAACCATATCAACACTGTCTAAATCGATAATATCATCCAATAAGATTACTTTCTCTGATGAAGTAGATGCCAATCCATGATCCGAAACAATGATGGTATTCAATCTGTCTTTGAGTCCAACTTCCTCTATTTGCTCCATGAGATATCCCAAAATTGAGTCCATTTCTACCACGGCTTGATCCACTTCAGATGATTCAGGTCCAAAAGAATGACCACGGCTATACACGAAACTGAAATAGAGTGTAGCAAAATCTGCCTGAACGTCACCGGCAGGATCCAACCAATTCATTACACTGTCGATTCGAACACTGCTAGATATATTGCCATCATAGTCAACCCATTTTGTCGGCCTGACTCCATTTATTGAAGCCTCGGAACCAGGCCAAAAGAATGTTGCTGCTGTCTTCCCCTCTTTTTCAGCTGTAATCCAGATGGGTTCTCCTCCCCACCACCTCTCATCGTTAGGGCCACCGGTAGGTCCATAGCTAAATCGTGATTCAAGTTCATAATCGTAAAAACTGTTTGCAATAATACCATGATTTTCAACATGGAGTCCGGTAACAATTGACCAATGATTCGGAAATGTATTTGTTGGAAAAGCGGGAGTCAGGTACTCAGCTTTTACCCCTTCGGAGAGAAACAGATCAAAATTCGGGGTTTCATTCCGTTCCAGATATTCATTCATCAGACCATCGATAGAAATTAAAAGGACAGGTTCGGAATCAGTATTTATTTGAGAATTGCTTAACGGTTCAGACTGATCACAACTGATTAATCCAATTGTAATGATAGTTAGAACTATTAAAAAAATGTGTAATTGATGTCTGGTCATAGAGCTGCTTATAAAATTACTTGATCATTTGATTAATGATACAATAACTAGATAGGTTTTTAAATCGTTTAAAAAAAAAGAAGAGGCTGTTATGCCTCTTCTTTTTATACAATAGCTATTTAATTTAGTTCTAGAACTTATAACGAACAGTAAACTGCATCTGCCATCTTGAACTAAAGTCACTCACATTATAGATTCTATCTTCAGTGACATTTTCGGGATCAAAGTTAACAACCGGTTTGCCAATATCAGCACTTGATAAACCAAGGCTAGGATTGTCGGCAATGAAATCCTCATTCACGTACTGTAAGAAATCTACAGCAAGGTGGTTGTTAAAAGCAGTTCCTTTACGAACTCCCCACTCTGAATTCAGGAAGTTCAGGAAGTTGATCATACTAACCCCAAATTCAAGTGATTGGCCGTTAAACGTGTTGACTTCCTGAGTGATTTTAAAATCAAGGAAATTTGTCCACGGTTCACGTGCTGTATTTCTATCAACAAATCCGCCTCTGAAATCACTGAGTGAACTTTCGCCTGAAATCCAGGAATCATATTGACTCCAGTTGTTTCCGGCTACAATATCACCACCATTTACGTCAACCATAACTACTTCGTCCTGACTTTGAGGGACATACAGTAGATCGTTGTCAAATCGACCATCACCGTTTGCATCTCCATTATAAATCCAGCTGAACGGTGTTCCTGAACGGCCATCATAGATCAGTGAAAATGTAGTTGCCAAACGATCAGACCAATCGGCTCTGTAGGAGACAATTGCTAAGAGTCTGTGTCTTCTTTCGAAGTCAGCAGTTCCAAGCTCAGCATTATTCACATCAACATTCTCATTAAACTGCCAGTTTGAAATTGCTCTACTGGAAGTCCCGTTGTTAACATTTTCAGCACGGTTATATGTATAGGCTACTCTTGTAAAGAGCCCGAAGTCGAAGTTTTTCTCCAATTCTGCAGTTACACTGTATTGGTAACCTTTATTGCTATTACTTAACAACAGAGCATTAGTGAATCGGGGGTCATTTCTAAAAAGACTACCGGATGCTGTTCCAAATCTACTGTTGTAGAAGATATCACCATAAATGGGTCTGCCGTGTGCAGAGGTAAATGAAGCAGTGGTGTTGATATTTTGAAATACAACATCATTAATCGCACTTGAGTAAACACCTTCCAAAGTACCTCTAATACCATACGGTAATTCCTGATCTACCGCTACGTTAACTTTAAGTGATTGCGGATACTTGAAATCATCTGCAAGTAAGTTAATCTCAGTAGTCTCAATAGGATCAAGAACGTTACTTGATGCAGGTGTTGGCTGATTATCAGGGTCCGGTGAAAATAGGCCTGTATAACCTCCAAAATTTGTTGGAGCTCTCACACGGCCATAATCAACACCTGTATTACTGTACTGGTTTGAAATCCATACAAATGGAGGTGTTCCTGAAAAAATTCCAACTCCACCACGAACCTGTGTTGTTCTATTCCCTGAAACATCCCAGTTAAAGCCAAATCGAGGGGCCCATAGGATCTGTCCACTGGCAATTTTATCCGTTGAATACCCTGGAAATGCATCCGGGACATTTGGATTAAAACTTGGTGTATCGGGCAATACCGGTACATCCACTCTCAATCCGTAGGTAAGTGTTAAATCTGGGTTAACCAGCCATTTATCCTGTGCATAAAAACCGAATTGCATTCCTGTAAATTTTGCAGTCGCATTTCCGCCGGGTAGTAAGTAACTGTGGCTATATTGCTGAGGATTTCCGGCCTCCAAATCGTCAATGCTGAAGAATGTATAAGTTCCAAAAGCATCCTGAACAAAAAGGTTATCAAACGTAAAAATCTGATTGTTTGTACCCAGTGTAAACTCGTGGGCTCCCTTGATGTAGGTAAAGTTGTTTGTGATTTCAATCAAATCCTGATCTAAACCATTTGCTTGCGAAAACCGCTCAACTCCGGCATCGATCGCGCCAAACCCACTTCTGTCAGTGTCATAAGGCATACTTACAGTCACACTTGGAAAACGACCGGCTGCAGGTACATCTCTTGAATCACGAATAGCTGTGTATACTACACGAGCTTCGTTAAAAGCATTATCACTGATTCTGCTTGTTAATTCAGCTACAAATGACTTTTGATTACTGTTAAAATTATACTGTCGATTGCTGAAAGAATAACCACTGCTTCCCCTGCTAATTCCTCTATTCGCTATCGCATCAACATAATTAAATCGAACACTCAACTTATTATTTTGATTGATATTATAGTCTAGTTTCGCCAATATCTTATCGTTGTTTGTCTCTGTATCCAACGGAGATGTATATGAGCCCGCATCATATCCATACTGAGATTGTAATACGTTTTGAATACGATCAAATGTAGAAGACTCAAAATCGATGACGTTCGGTGCGCCGCTTCCAAGAATTCCGTTTGTTATAGGACTGGTTTCACGTTTAAACTCAGCATTCAGGAAAAAGAATAATTTATCCTGAATAATGGGTCCACCGACATTTAAACCAATATAATTTTCGGAGAATTGTGGGAAATCGTTTGATGTTTCCCCATCCTGATCATAATTCCCAACAAAATTTTCATTTCTTGTTTGAAAATATAGGGATCCTGTATATGTATTCGTTCCGCTTTTTGTTACTGCGTTTATTTGACCACCTGTAAAACCATTGTTGGTTACATCAAATGGAGCGATATCAACATTAAACTCGGCAATAGCATCAATACTCAAAGGAGAACCGACACCTGCTTGTGAGCCCGGAGTTGCATCACCGAGACCAAATACATCATTCAGTGTAGCACCA
>JAGXIS010000136.1 GCA_024635465.1 Bacteroidota bacterium
ATTGATGCCCAGATTATTACTCACTATCCAAAGGAGATGGATATAGCACTACAAATTACAGAACAAGAAGCATGGGTTCAGAGGGATGACGATAGTAAGATCCACATTCCAAGAATTTACAGGGAGATTTTGGAGAATGTGGCCTTTGAGGCACGGAACAGTGAGTACATTGATCAAAAAAGTGGAGTTTCTACCCGCATGACCATCACAGCTATGGAGCAGGTGTTATCATCGGCGGAGAGAAGATCTATTCTGAATGACGAGCAGAATACGACACTTCGAATTACAGATCTTTACGCAATGGTGCCGGCAATAACAGGAAAACTGGAGCTGGTATATGAAGGTGAGCAGGAGGGAGCTGTTAATGTGGCCAAGCATATTATTGGAAAAGCCATCAAACAGACATTTAGAAGTTATTTCCCGGATCCCCAGAAACGAATCAATGAAAGTGATGAGAATCCTTATCAGAAGATTATCGATTGGTTTACTGCAGGGAACCGATTAGAAGTACATGAATTGCAAAGTGATAAAGATTATCAGAAAAGTCTGGATGAAGTAGATGGATTGTCGGATACCGTGAAAAAACAGAGTTCCGATAAGCTTGAGAAGAAAGAACTCTATCCACTTATGGATCTAATGATTGAATCACTTCATCAGAATTCAAAAATTGGGAAAGATGATCTGGATGAAACCATCAGCTATACGGATATGTTGGGGAGTATGCTGGGAGGAATGTCTGATTTTGACGATGAAGAGTACACGTAATAATAAAGATCATAAATTTATTGAGATAGAGTTTTCATTGCAATATGCCGGATGAACCCTTATCTTTCTTTTCTATAATTTTTTACGAAGATAAACACGACATAGCCATGAAAAAAGGAATTCACCCCGATTACAACGAAGTCACAGTAATTTTGAGTGATGGTTCTGAGCTGAAAACCCGTAGCACCATCAAAACAACGGATGGTACTTATAAGAGTGAAATAGACTCAAAAAACCATCCATTTTATAACAAAGACCAAAAAATTCAGAAGAAAGATGGTCGAATTGATAGATTCAATAAACGTTATAATAAGAGCTGACAAAAAACATATTTACAACATAAAGGATGCTACGGTTGCCGTATCATCCTTTTTTTGTTTCTGAACTATGGTATTAAACAGTTATACAGTAGGTCCATTTTCACAAAATACTTATCTGTTAACCCATAAGGGAGAAGGGTTACTAATAGATCCGGGTTTTTATGACCATACAGAGTATCAACAGTTTAAAAGAGATCTAAAAGAGAATGAGATTGAACTGTTAGCAGTACTCCTAACACACGCCCACATCGATCATGTATTAGGTTTGAATAAAGTACTGGCAGACTTTAAGGTGCCTGTATACCTGAATCACACCGATCTCTATCTATGGAATAACTTTTCAAGTCAGGCTGCTAGGTTTGGTGTTAGAACGGCAGAATTTGATTTCATACCGGAACCACTGCCGGAGATGAGTGGAATGGAGTTGGGACCCTTTCATTTTGATGTTCTCTATACGCCGGGACATTCACCGGATCACGTATCACTCTATTTCAAAGATGAAAACCTATTGATCGCGGGTGATGTGCTTTTTAAGCAAAGTATTGGACGAACAGATCTCTATAAAGGTGATTTTGATGTATTGGCAAAATCGATTCGCGAAAAAATTTATCCGCTTCCTGAAGTAACTGAAGTATGGCCCGGTCACGGTCCTAAAACGGCTATCGGGTTTGAAAAAGTGAATAATGCGTTTGTGAAGGGCTGATCAGGGATTTCCGTTGACATTTTCTCTCGATTCACCCTTTACTTTTTTTAATCTCTCTATCTGCTCCATGTAATACTCTTTTTTTGAACTGTTCTCAGTAATCAGTTTTTTATAGGTCTTAATTGCATCTGTATAATTCTCCTGCTTTTCATGGATTACTGCTAAGGTCTCAGTGACAATATCCTCAACATGTACACTCTCTTTACTTAGATCATGCTGATCACCCTGTTTTAAATCTTTTTCACTCATTCTTCGCGGTTCTATGGAGGAGAGTTTTGAGATGAGTAAGTCTAAATCCTGAATGGGGTAAGATTCTTCTGAACTGCTGCTAGATGACTTTCTTTCAGTAGTAACCTTTTTTGGTTGCCAGGCATCGAAGGCGTGAGGATGTTGAATGAAATAAGGGAGTCGTTCCATAAAGCGACTTCCGGGAGCCATTATTTTGGCACTCAGTGCCGCTTCCAGTGCTTTTTCCTTATTTTTATTTTTTAAATGTAACCAAGCCAGAAAAAAATAACCGACAGCACCGGTATTTCTTTTTTCTATTCTGGCCGTTAACCGGCTGATTGCTTTATCCGGATTTTCTTCAAACTGCTCCAGGTAGCTTTGATAAGATTTTGGAATCTGATGTGATTCTAGATCCATAGAAATTTCATTTAAAATATAGAGCGTTTTACCAACTACTTACGGCGTCATTAAACATGTTATTTGAGATCTGTTGGAGTGCATCTGAAGCGGCTTCAATCTCACCATCCACCGGGTTCGCAATAACATCATAGGTTGCACTACCTGTAAAACTTTTTGTCCATAAAGGCTCATCATCTTTAGTATACTGAAATGATGCATTTACAGTAATCTGAACTTCATTAAAATTGGCTTGTTGATCACCACCAATACTAAACGGTCGATTAATATAACCCTGAATTGCCCCCTCTACAAATGCATCTGCACTTGTTTCGTCATTTGATAATGAAAGTCGGCTTTGATTTACAAAACGATTGATGAGAGCTCTGTTCAAGCGGTCACTTAGATCACCCAATCCGCTTTGAGATCTGTCAGGGAAAAAGGGAATATATATATTATTTACATCTGAGGGAATGGATGTTCCCGTAAAACTATACGTAACACAACCTGAAAATCCGGCAAACAGGAAAAGTGCAACCAAAATTTTTGATTTATTCAAGCTCATACTGATCCAATTTTCTATAAAGTGTTCGTTCACTTACACCTAAGGCCTCAGAGGCTTTCCTTCTATTGCCTTCAAACCTTTTCAAAGCTTGCATAATCAAGAAACGTTCTGCATCTTCAATAGAGGGAATATCATTTTCGGTAAAAAATTTCTCAACTTCATTTTCATTATCATCTAGATCACTCTCAATATCCTTTTCAACAGATCGGATACCCAATTCAGAGTCATTGAGCTGATCACGCATATGAACAGAGATGTCATTTGGATCAATATCTCTTGACACAGCTGAAGGCAGTGCTTTCACACCTTTATCCGAGATGGTCGAATAGAGAAATTTTGCGAGCATTTTTTTTAAATCTGAAATGTCGGAACTCATCTCAACCAAAGCACGATAAATAACACTCATATCGCCGGCAGGTGGTTCATCATTAGATTTCCGGTTTCGCTCTCGATCAGCTAAAACCGGTAAATTGTCCGTAGATCCATGAAATTGTCGCCCTTTTAAATATTTTTGGAGTCGATTGACATCTATGAACTTCGATTTTTCCAAGACCACAAGCTGTTCTGCTACATTCCGTAACTCCCTGACGTTACCCGGCCAGCGGTATGAAACGAGTAACTCTTTTGCGTCATCAGAAAAACCCTGGAAAACAGAATCATATTTGGATGAGAATTCTGTTACAAATTTCCTAAAAATTGGAATAATATCCTCTTTTCTATCCCGAAGTGGAGGCAACTTGATTTTAACCGTATCTAACCGATAATAGAGATCTTCTCTGAAGGTGCCTTCTTTTACCAAATCCCATAGATCTTTATTCGTGGCTGCAATGATTCGGACATCTGCTGTGTACATTTTACTGGATCCTACACGGAAAAACTCACCGTTTTCAAGAACACGAAGAAGTTTAACCTGTACATTTTTAGGAGTGTCTCCAATCTCATCCAGAAAAATGGTACCCCCATCTGCTTTTTCGAAATATCCTTTACGCGCTTCATGCGCTCCGGTAAAGGCACCTTTTTCGTGACCAAACAGCTCACTTTCAATAATTCCTTCCGGAATGGCACCGCAGTTTACAATGACAATATCATTTCGGCTTCTTTTACTGACTGCATGAATCGCGCGTGCGGTTACATCTTTTCCAACACCACTCTCTCCCTGTAGCAAAACCGTAATATCTGTTGAGGAGATCTGCATCACTTTATCGACTACTTGTCGAATTGCATCAGACTCACCTGTTAACCCAAATTTTTCTTGAAATACTTGCCTATCCATAATACAATTTACTTAAACTGCCTAAAGTTAAGAAAGTTCTTATTCTTGGCATAAAAAATGGATGAATGTTTATTTAGATGCTATTTTAATGTGAGAAAATCTAAATGATATAATTTCTTTTCAATAAAGTCATTATATATCAATAGTTTAAATTAAAATTGAAATAAGATATCAGGAGATTTACACACCCCATGGTTGACTCCATTTATTGTAAAAACACTACTGAGCGGTTAAAAAAACATTTTAAAATCATTTATGGAGAAGAACATGTAGAAGATTGCATGATTCGAATCCGGGCTCATATTAATAAATTTAACTTAAAACCGGCTGATTCGGTGCCGGAAGAGAAGATGTGGACTCAGGAGGATCATATTCTTATAACCTATGGGAATATGGTTCAACCTCAATTCAGAGAGGCTGTTTCTAAACTTCATAAGCTCTATCAATTTCTAAATAGTGAGCTGCAGGATACGATCAGTACCGTTCACATACTTCCATTTTTTCCAAGCTCATCGGATGACGGTTTTTCCGTGATTGATTACAGGCGTGTCGATGAGACGATCGGTGGGTGGGATGATATTTCACATATGAGTGAAGAGTTCAAAATCATGGGTGACCTGGTGATGAACCATACTTCCAGATATAGTGACTGGTTTAAAAGGTATTTGGAAAAACGGGAGCCTTACGACAAATTTTTTATTGAAATGGATCCTGAGGCAGATCTTTCGCTGGTAACCCGTCCCAGAAGTACACCTCTACTGACACCGGTGCACACAGCAAAAGGTGAGAAATTTGTGTGGTCAACGTTTAGTAATGATCAGATCGATGTTAATTTTTCCAATCCGGATGTCCTCTTTGAATATTTGGACATCTTCTTTTTTTATCTGAGCAAAGGACTTTCAGTTATACGTTTAGATGCTGTCGCATTCATCTGGAAGGAGCCGGGTACAAACTGTATTCATCTAAAAGAGACCCACGAAATTATCAAGTTGTTTCGGACAATGGTTGACTGTTTTGCCCCTAATACAACCATCATTACCGAAACAAATGTACCTCATAGAGAAAATGTCAGTTATTTTGGAGACGGAGATGAAACACACATGGTGTATCAATTCAGTCTACCTCCATTACTGCTCCATGCTATTTTAACTGAAAATGCATTTTATTTGACAGAGTGGGCAAAGTCATTAAAAGAACTGCCTGATAAATGTACATACTTCAACTTCACATCGTCACATGACGGTATAGGAGTAAGGCCACTGGAAGGATTGGTGCCACAATCTGAATTTACAGATCTGGTGGATGGCATACGTAAAAAGGGTGGATTTGTATCAGAAAAAAAGAATCCGGACGGTTCACTGAGCCCATACGAGCTCAATATCACCTATTTTGATGCATTCAGCGATTTGAATGGAACAAAGGAAATGCAGATGAATCGATTTTTGTGTTCTCAAATTATCTGTATGAGTCTGAAGGGGGTTCCAGGAATCTATCTCCATAATTTGATGGCGACAAAAAATAACGTGGAAGGGGTATCAATAACCGGTAGATATCGAACCATCAATAGGAAAAAATGGTACTATGATGATCTTATGGATACGATCAGTGTACCCGGATCTATTCCAAATCAGGTGTTTAACAAAATGAAAGAGGTTATGAAACGCAGAAGCAGTTTAGTCGCATTTCAACCTTTTGGTAAACAGGTGATTTATGAAGTAGATTCTGAAATTTTCTGTCTGATGCGTAAAGATATCAGCGAGAGTCAGAGAGTACTTGTGATCGCCAATGTAACCGGCAAGATCAAAGAGATCGATAGTAAAAATCTCTCACTGCCCATCGATGTAAAGAAAGATTATGAAGATGTACTGACCGGGGAACCCATTTTCCATGATGGATTGGCAAAATTAGATCCCTTTCAAGTTGTTTGGGTACGGTTCTAAGTGAATGATATGGTGTTTTTTTTTAAAAAAACACCAAATTCGTCGGTTCGAGCGCAGTGCGGGAGCGTGAGCGACCAAACGTAGTCGAGAACTCCCTGCCAGAGCGTAGACATCTCGATACACTCTGTCGCATTCGCTCCTTCGTTACTCGATGTGACGGGTAGGATGTTTTTTAAAAAAACACCTGATTCCTCGTTGCGGGAGTGTGGGGTACAGGAGGAGGACCCGTCTTAAGTTAGTCGGAAGACTCAAAGATAACTCAAATACAGTCTACCAATTGAGAAAAGTCGGTAATGATAAGATCCGGCAAGATCTTATTGCAGCGGGAATCCTCTTTTCTCCATTTAAGAGATCGTTCATCCCCGGCAAAAAGTGCTGTTTTCATCCCCACTGTTTTTGCAGGATAGATATCTTTCAGCATGTCGTTGCCAACGTAGAGTATATTCTCAGGATTCAAATGATTATCAAATGCTTCAATCTTTTTTAAATAATTTTTATAGAATTGAAGCCCGGGTTTTTTCATCTCTTCTTCATAGGACCAATGAAGCAATTCATTAGAAAATCCAAGTTCTTCCAAGGTCTGATCTGTTAAAGCTTCCAAAACGATGGGAGTATAAAATTGTGAGTTTGAGATGATGCCCTGTGTGTACTCTTTCTCCTTAAAATAGTGCAACGTTTCGGTTACATGTGGCATTGGCCAAACCGGATTCATACGTGCTTCAAACTCAATGGATATAGAATCGTACAGCTCATCGCTCCGCTGAAATGAGATCAGTTCATGGTTCTCCATCTGTTCCAACACCTTTTTCCATACCTGTCTGATGTCGGGTTCAGGATACTCAATGCCCTTACGATTAAGGGTAGATATTATCTTTTCAACAACTTCATTGTAGATATCGAACCCTTTTTTACCGGCCTCTCGATTTTTAACTTTTACATCGACAGTGGACAGTACCTCTAATAAAATTTTTTCGTCCGGTTCTCCATCATCAACTCCAATATCCCCAACCCCGGAAATAAAGAGTGTTCCATAGAAATCGTAAGCTATGACCTCAATTCCTTCAATAAGCTGAAGTTTGGGCATCGTACCGGTATCGATCCGGTCTAACGGTTTGGAAAGTTCTACAAAACGGTTGTGTTCTTTTGATAAAATCACTTACGATTGAATTTTTTTCGATACTCTTCCATATCAATCATAGGAGGTCTCTCATCCTCAATAATTTCAATCAATTTTTGTTCATAATGATCTCTTTTTGCCTGAAATTGGCGAAGTATAGTTGTATGATCAGCTTTTTCCAGAATCCCGAGTGCCTTGGCTCGTTTGATGAATGTCTGTAAAATCCCGAACGACATTTTACCTAAATCCTGAGTCGGTTTATTTTCATGAACCCGTTTATCCAGATCGGTTTGTGCAAAAGCTTCAAGACCAAACTTACTGTAAACGTCTATTAAGTGAGAGGTTTCAACTCCATACCCAATTGGGAATGCAATCTCTTCCAGTATTTCTCTTCGAACCGCGTATTCACCTGAGAGGGGCTGAATAATAGTGGTAAGATCAGGAAAAAAGAGTGAGAAGAGGGGTCTGACCAAAATTTCAGTGACTCGTCCGCCACCGGTTGATCTGATGCCTCCGGACAATGCAAGTGGCCTGTCGTAGAATCCCTTTACATACTTGACCTCATCTCTATAAATCAGTGGTGCGAGTAAGCCATAAACAAATCGGGGATGAATATTGCTGATATCCGCATCCACATAAACGATGATATCTCCTTTTAGTTGATAAATAGCCTTCCATAAGTTTTCACCTTTTCCCCGTTTTGGTTCAAGATGGGGTAAAATATCCGATGCCAGATAAGTATCTGCACCGTAATTTTTGGCAACCTCCAGTGTTTTATCTGTAGAACCTGAATCTATGACCGCAATTTCATCCAAGAGCGGATAACGCTCCATCATCTCTGATTTAAAAATGATTACCTCTTTACCGATCGTTTTTTCTTCATTCAGAGTAGGAAGACAAAGGGAGATTTTTAGATTTTTTTTCTCCTTAATCTCAACCAATTTTTTGAGATCCCAAAATTCCGAGTGATGATAGGTATTATTGTCGATCCATGATTGTAGATTACTCAAATTTTCCTCCGTCTATAGCCATAATAGTTCCAATTATCTGAGCCAGTCCCTTATAAATTGGCTCGATCTGTATCGTATCATTTATTTTTAATAGCTGACCGGTTGTTATTCCCAGTGTGAGTGCCGGTATCTGCTTCTCAATGAGTGCAGCGAGTTCTGAAATACTGGGAGACAGTCTGGGTTCTATATCAAGTTGTTTCATTACTTTTCGGGCACATTGGGTCAGTGGAGCGTCGAAAGGAATGCCTCCGGGTGATCGTCTTGATATGATATTTAACTCAACTTCATCTCCGGTTTTTGATGAGACTTCCATTACAATGTCTTGGATGGTTTCACCGGCTTTTTCGACAACCTCCTGTGACTCCGATCTCACCTCAAACCCAAGTGTGGCTTCACGAGCGATGGTACTGAATGACGTTCCGCCTGCAATAGATCCCATTACAATACTGGTTCGGGGTCTAACCGGTAATTCAATTTCGTTGATTTTATTAATTACTTCATTTAGAGTGAGAATTGCACTTGCATCACCAAATCTGGACCAATCATAACTTTCGGGCACTCGGCAAGTGATCTCACCTCGCAACATTCCAATAGATGAATAACTGAGACGCCCCAATTGAATTCCCTCCAGACAAATCGCATTTTTTATATCCAACCGGGAGTTATCAAGGAAGAAATGAATCCCTTCCAGATTGCCCTTTCCAAGACTTTTTACATTTGCAAGGAGAACCAGATCATTTTCCAGTTGAATTCCGAGATCTTCAAGAATGTATGGCAGGGATGCGAGTACCGCTAAACCCAGTGCATTGTCTGCAACACCGGGACCTGTTACAGTGTCACTTGAAATCTCCATGGTGTGATCGACGGTCGAGGAGAATATTGTATCTGCGTGGGCACTGACCAGCAGCGCTTTTTTTTCCTCATTGTCACCATTTCCTGCTAAAATTCCTACTCCATTTCCACCATCATCAATCATTGAATCAGTAAGACCCGCCTCAGCAAATCGATTCAGTATAAATTCAACACGTCTTTCCTCTTTAAACGTTGGAGCCGGTATCTCGCCGACCATGACCAAATTAGCCAGGAGTATCTCCCTGTATTTTTTAAGTTTTTTTTCTGAAACAGATAAAAATTTATCGAGATTCTCGATTTTATTCATGATAAATTAGTCGTTATTAGGTTTTAGGCCATAAAGATGTTGAAGATAACACTACTATTTATCTTTATCTCCCTCAATATGAAATTTTATTTATTTTGATGATCAATCAGGCAAAAAAATTGTAAGGGTTCAACCATACAACAACATTAGACAAGGACGGATTCCGAATAGAAATCTGTTATAGAACTTTTTTTAATTGATTTTGCGATCAGTGTGGCAGATGTGGAACCTGTGACTTCAACTTCAACATAATCTCCTTTCTGAAAATCTTTACGATCAAAAACGACGACTTTATTGGTGTCACTTCTTCCTGAAAGTTGGTCATCGGACCGTTTACTTGTTCCCTCAACCAGTACCAGGTGACGATTTCCCAGCTCTTTCAAATTGTTTTTCTCCTGAATCGACATCTGTTGCTTAATAATCTCAGACAACCGGCGCTTCTTGACCTCTTCCGGGATATTATCCTCATACTTACGATGTGCCAATGTTCGTTCTCTTTCTGAGTAAGCAAACATATAGGCAAGATCATACTCCACGGTTTTCATAAGTGACATTGTTTCCTGATGCTCTTCTTCTGTTTCATCACAGAAACCGGCGATGATATCAGTAGAAAGAGATACTCCGGGAATGGTCTCCTTCATCAGTTCAGTCAGTGATAAATACTCTTCCCTTGTGTAAGGCCTGCGCATTCGTTCCAGCATACTGTCACTTCCGGCCTGAGCGGGTATATGGATATAGCTACATAGGTTCGGCCGTTCAGCAATCAAATGAAGAAGTTGTATGGGAAAATCTTTTGGATGTGGGGATGAGAATCGAAATCGAATCTCAGGGTTTTGACTGCTCGCTTCATCCATTAATTGAGTGAAGTCGATCGATTCATGTTTGTAGGAATTCACATTCTGCCCCAGTAGAGTAATTTCTTTATATCCCTGATGATTCAGTTCATCGATTTCTCTCAAAATACTGTCGATGGGCCTACTGCGCTCACGTCCGCGAGTAAATGGAACAACGCAGAAGGCGCACATGTTATCGCACCCTCTCAGAATAGATACAAAAGCTGTAACCCCATTGCCGCTGGTTCGAACCGGACTAATATCGGCATAGGTCTCTTCAAGTGAGAGTAGTACATTCACCGCTTTGCGTCCATCATCTACTTCAGAGAGCAGATTTGGAATGTCCCGGTAGGCATCCGGTCCCACAACTAAATCCACCAATTTTTCCCGGTCTATGATTTGATCCCGAACGCGTTCTGCCATGCATCCGAGTACACCTACAGTCAGTTCTTTATTATCTTTTTTAAGAGATCTGAACTCCTTCAATCTATTCCAGACTCTAGTTTCAGCGTTTTCACGTATAGAGCAGGTATTCACAAAAATGACATCTGCATCTTCAGCGCGCTGGACCGGTGTCATGCCATCATTCATCAGGATGGAATTCACTACTTCAGAGTCAGCGAAATTCATCTGACATCCGTAGGTCTCGATATAAAAACGTCGGTTATTCATTGTAAAATATTCAAATCTTTAAAGCTCAAAAATAAACATCCTTTTGTTCATTTGATAAAATTAATCTGAGATGACAAACAACTCATCATCTCTTCATAACTAAATA